>MWEJ01000029.1 GCA_002071025.1 Verrucomicrobia bacterium ADurb.Bin070
CAACCCGGCGGTCCAGACGCCGCCGAGGCAGCCGTGGCGGTCAAAGAGGCGCGTGCGCGCGCCGGCCCGCGCCGCGCTGACGGCGGCGGCCACGCCGGCCGGACCCGCGCCGCAGACGATCACGTCGGCGTCGTCGTGCAGGGGCAGCTCGCGGACGGGTTCGCGCAGCACGCCGCCGCGCAGCCCGCAGGTCGGGGGCGGCGTGGCGCAACCGGCCAGATGCGGCAGGGCGGCCGCCGCGGCAGAGCCGGTCAGCGCAGCTTGCAGGAACGCGCGCCGGCCTGCGGGCGCGACCGCCTGAGGACGGGCAGAATCAGAATCGTTCATCTTCATGATGGCACCCATTATGGTGCGCCCCGGACTGAAGTCAACCGGTTTCGCATGATGTGGGCGCATGGCAGTTCTGTTGGTGGATACCCTGCTTATTCGTAATCTTAATCGTAATCCTAATCCGCTAACCGCCGGTCGTCGGTCTCATATTCGGCCCGTTCCTCATGGATACGATCAGCGGACGTGCTGCGGATCAAGCCCACCAGCATCGAGACAATACGTACCGGTATCTCTTTCCCCTGCTCCGCACGGGCAAGCCTCTTTCTGGCCACAAGCACATCCAGACACGCCGCGCATTCCAATGCCGAGCCGCGGGCTATGTCAAAGAACCGGCATCGATCAAGATTATGATTACGAGCAAGATTACGATTACGAATTACGGACCCCAACAGAACTGCCATGCGCCCGCCTGATGTTCGCGCCCCGGGGTGCATCCCCAAACCTGAAACCCCAGCGGTCGGTGAAACGGGTATCCGCCCCGCCCCAGGCACCAGCCGATTGCGGAATAAAAAATTAAATACCTGCTTGACAAAGTTGCGCCAATGTGAATAACTGAAGCTGATGATGTAAATGTTTCATTGTGTTATGAAAAGTAAAAAGAGAGATCTATATGAAAGCAAACGGTTATCTCGCGTTGCGCGCGGCGTTGGCCTTGGGAATCATTTTTTTGCTGAGCGTGTGGGTGGCGGCGCAATACAATCCGCCCCCTGATTGGGATGGCGACGGGTTGTCGGACGAAGAAGAATGCGCGAGGGATTTCACGCCTCTGACACAGGCTTATACGCCGTATGGATTCGACGCCTATTGGTACGCCTGTTATGCGTGGCCGGTTGCCGTTTACACATATTCATACGCTTTCCCCTACGGGATGTTTACTGACCTCTATGACACGGACACTGACGACGACGGGCTGAGCGATTACGAGGAATTGTTTGATGCCTATGGGTACATGCGCTCCCCAGGAACAAATCCGCTCGTGGCTGATACCGATCAGGATGGGGTGGACGACAAGACCGAACGGGACTACGGTTATAATCCCTGTGCCCCGGATACGATCAATCCGAGTGTTGACGCCAATGGTGATGGTGTCCCAGACTGGGTTCATCTGCTGGCGGGGGAAGACCCGTCGGCACCGCCCGGCGATCCGTACCTCGGGGACACGGCCCAAGACATCAAGGCGTGGTCGCTGACTCCTTCAATCAGAATTCCCATGGTGCCTCCCTCGATGAGCGGGATTATTTACAGCAAAACGCTTACCGTCAGCAAGACCGGCCCATGGCAGTTGTTCTTTATCTCAGGCGCCCCGGATGGTTGGGGTGACTTCGCCATGTACGGCTATGTTTCGTACGAGGTGAACGGCGTTACTGTTTGGTCGGGCATCTCGGGTGGAACCAACATCCCCTTTCACGTGCCGTTTGGGGAAGGCGAAACGAACGCAACGGTTACCGTCACGCTCGGTGTCGCATCCGCCCCCGACCGCACCGACTTCGCGTCGGTCTATCTCCTGCGCTGGTCGCCGAAAGTCAACGTCCTCTCGTCCTATCCGTCGCCTTACCCGGTGATAGAGACCTCCGCGGGGGGCGTGCGGCACATCGTCACGGTGGCGGATGACAAGGCGGATTTATACTACGAGTTGGACCTTTCCAAATATCCGTGGGTAAACGGTTATTACGGCTATCCATACAACCTCCCCCTCCCTGCGGGTGAACTGGCAGAACTGAACAACCCTCACGTGTCTTTTGTGCCCGGGCTTGTCTTGTTTTCGCAGATGGACGCCTACGGGCGGGGCACCGTGTCGATCCCTTTCTGCGCCTGTGTCTCGACAATCAACGTTCCCGATGCGAGTGCACCCACCCGCCTTGTCTTCATCAAGCCCGAGGTCACGCGCACGGGGCCGGGTGTTCTGGACGATCCCCCGGACCCCTTCAAACCAAGTTGGCCGCTCGCCACCGGCAGCCAGAAAAAAGCGTGGCGCGACACGTTCGCGGCCGCAGGGGAGAGCCGCGGCTCGATCGAGGTGACGACGGGTGTCGAGGGGTACGATCTGCCGTCCGACCTGCTGACGGTCAGCATCGACGGCGTCATCGGCGCGTCTGCGCCCCTCCCGGCGCCCTCTGTCGGGCAGGCATCGCCCGGGGGCGGGATCGCGCCTCTCGGAACAGGCGCGCCCTGCTATTATTGCGCGCCCTGCGAGGCGGACGAGGCGCAGGTCTGCATCGGCGTCGGCTGCTCGACCGTCTGGGACTGGTGCGACCCTGAGCCTGACCCTGACGACCCCGGCCTCATCCACGCCGGGGACGAGGCGCGCGACCCGTGCGGCGACCGGTGCGACGGCGACTGCGACCCGCTCTGCAGTTGCGACAGCCTCGGCTCGTTCACGTTCCGCGCGTCGCTCGGCGCCACGCCGCACGGCACGCCCGCCGGAGCCGTCTGGATTTCACTCGACGCGCCGCAGCCCCTGACCCCCGCGCTCTTCCGGGTCCTGGCCGCGCCCGGCGTCGTCACGAACGCCACGGCCCAGGGCTTCACGGTCGCCGCGCACGAGCGCAACGCCGCCGTCGAGACGGTGCCCGGCACCGGCGTCTGCCTCAGCGTCTATGAGGCGGGCTCGCAGACGCTGCGGTCCCGATGGACCTTCTCTCAGCCGTCCGCGGAAAAGATCCGCGTCGTCAGGGAGAGCGGCTCGGGGGACGGCGACGTGACCTACGCGTATTTTGCCGACTCCGGTTCATGGACCCGGACCGACAACCTGGCCGGCATCAAGGAGACGCTTGTCTCGCAGACCCTTCCTGACGACGTCAAGCAGGAGGTGCGCCTGGTGACGGAGGCCGACGGCGGCGCGGTCCTTTCCGAGACCGTGACGGAGCGCCGGCTTTTCGGCGGCCGGGCGCGCGTCACCCGCCGCAGCGAAAGCGGCCCCTCCGGCTTCTCCGAAACCCTCTTCTCCTACTGGGAGGATCCTGCGAACAGCCGCCGGACCGGGAAGCCCAAACTCCGCACCGGCAACGGGGCCGACTGGCAGTACACCTTTGTCGACGATCTGGGCCGTCCCGCTTTGACCGCCGGTCCGCTTGACGGCTCTCTCCCCGGACACATCGCCTCGATCGAGCCGTCGGACCTTGCCGCGCTGGCCTACGGGGCCGGCTTCCAATGTCTCGTCACCCTCTACGGCTACACTCCGGATCCCGCGGCGGGGGACTCCTGCCATCCCGCCGACCGCGACAAGCCCCGCGAGAAGTCGGTCTTCGCCGTTTACGCCGACACCTTTGAGCCCGTTCCCGTGTCCCGCACCCGGTACGTGTATGCGCGCGGCGAGGACGCCGAATACGGATACCCCACGCTCACCGTCGAAACCCTTGAGGACGCGGACCCGTCCGCGCCGGGCCTTCCTTCCGGCTGCCGGCGCACCCTGCGGGTCGCCTTCGCGGGCGCAGAGGCCGGCGCCGATCTGCCCGCCGTCCTGTGGGACCTCCCGCTTTTCGAAGTCGACGGCGACTTCGTGACCAACACCCACGACTATGCGTTCGGCGCGTACGACCCCGCGTCCCGCGCGTTCACCGGGGATCCGCTCGGCACCTGCCTCAGGACCGTTGCCGCCACGTCCGCCTCGCCCCTCGCGGAAATCACCGTTTCCGAGCCCGCGCGCGGCGTCACGCACCTCCGCCAGACCTGGCTCCTGACGCGGCAGTCCGCCGCCCTGCTGTCCTGGGAGGCCTCCGCCCACGACGCCGACGGACGGGAACGGGTCACCTGCCATTCCGACGGCACCTCGGCCTCCAACGATTACGGGGGCTCCTGCGGCTGCCGCCTCACGGCCGCCACCGGCCGCGACGGCGGCGTCACCGAATACTGGCGCGATCCGGCCGACCCCTGCTGGTCCGCCTTCGCCGTCCTTTCAGCCCTCCCCGGCACGTACGAGGTCACCGAAACCTTCACGGACGGCCTCGGCCGCGTCACCAACACCGTCCGCTGCGTGTGGGAGGGCTCCTGGCTGCAGGGCGGCGCGCGCGCCGCCTCGCCCGCGCCGCTCGCGACAAGCCGCGGCTACCCCGCCCCGGGCGTCCAGACGACCCTCGCCCCGTCCGGCCTGCTCACGCGGTCGGCGGAATTCGCCTCCGCGTCCGCCGTCACGAACGTCTCGGTCGCGGCGGGCGTCACGAACACCGTCGTCCGCATCCGCGGCGGCGGCACGGTCACCCTCACCGAATGGGACGGCGTCTGGACGCGGGAGACCCGCGCGGCCTCCTGCCTCTCCGGCGGCATCCGGCGCGAGACCGTCGTCACCGAAGCCTCCGACTGCCCGCCTGTCACGAACTCGGTCACCGACACCGACGCCCTCGGCCGCGTCCTCTCCGTCTCCACGCCGGCCTTCGGCGGCGGCCGTCTGACCGCATCCAATTTCTATGCCGGCGCGTCTTCCCGCCTTGTGCGTTCGACCCGCCCCGGCCAGCCCGACACGCTCTACGAGTACGACGGGTTCGGCAGGCTTGCCGTCTCCGCGCTCGACGTGAACGCCAACGGCGAGATCGACCGCGAAGGTCCCGACCGGGTCTCACTGTCCCTCGAAACCTACGAAGAGGACGCCGCCGGCGACTGGTGGCAGGTTTCCGCCTCCGCCTCCTGTCCCGACACCGGCTCCGCCGTTCCCGTGACCAACACGCTGTCCCGCTCGCGCCTCACCGGCCTCGGCGTCCCGGCTTCCCAGTTGGCCGCCTCGGGCGTCCTCACCGCGCAGAGCGAGACCGTGGACGCCAACTCCGCCACGGCCCGCGTCCACACCGTGACCGACGCCGCCAACGCCACCGTCTGGACCGTCAGCGAAACGCCCGGGCAGACGCTTCCCGCCGTCCAGAAAACGGTTGCGGGGCACCTTGCGATGGCCGTATCATCCTCTTCCGTGACGAACCGTTTCATAGCCAACGGCTTCGGGAGGCAGACCGCCGCGACCGACGGCCGCGGCAACATCAGCGTCACGCTCTACGACAGCGCCGGGCAGGCGTGCCTCACGGCCGGCTATCTCGGCGGCCTCGCCTCGGTCCCCCAGATCACGGCGGAGTCCGCGCTCCTGACCAACAGGACCGCCTACGCCCGCGATGCCCTGGGCCGAGCCACCGCCGTGACCGACGCATCCGGCTGGGCTTCCCGGACAGCTTACGACGGCGCAGGCAACATGATCGCCCAGTGGGAAGTCTCGCATCCCGTCGCTTACGGCTACGACACGGCGAACCGCAAGGTTTCCATGCGCACATTCCGGGGGCTCAATTATGTGGGCGCGGTCCCGCCCGAGACAGGCGGAGACCTCACGCAATGGCTGTACGACGCCGCCACCGGCCTGTGCACCAACAAGGTCTATGCCGACGGCTCCCGTGAATCCTACACCTACACGCCGGAGGGGCGCCTCCTCCGCACCACACATCCCGGAGGCAAATGGAAAGAGAATCTGTATGACCCTGTCACGGGGGATCTTTCAGGTATTGTCTACAGCGATGACACCCCGTCCGTGATCTACGAACGCGACCGCCTCGGGCGTGTCGTTTCCTTCACCGACGCCTCCGGCACCAACACGTTGGCCCGCGCCTCAGACGGCGTCGTCCTTTCCGAATCTTTCCGGCTGCAGGATGAAACGTTCACGCTTCATGAATGCCGCGACCCGGCCACAGGCCAGTCCTCCGGCTACGCGCTCGTCCGTTCCAACACCGTCACGGCGGCGTCTTCCGTCGTCACCGGCGCGGATTTTTCCCGCGACGGCGCGGGCCGCGTCTCCGGGGTCTCCGTCAAGGGCGTGCCCGCGCCCTTCATCTTCAGCTACCTGCCCGGCACCGATCTCGTCAAATCCCTCGCCATGCCCAACGGCGTGGTCCGGGAAACCGTCTGGGACGCGCGCCTCGACCTTCCCGCCTCCGTCACCCATACCAATGCGGCCGGCACCGTCCTTTCGCACCGCGCATATCCCCGCGACGCGCTCGCCCGCGTGACAACCGCCACCCGGAGCCGGCTTGTCAACGGTGTCTATGAAACGCTCGCCCGCGACATGATTTACAGCGGTGTGCGCTCTGAACTTTCCGTGGCTATCGTTGACTGGGACATGGACAAAATGTACAATTACAGCGTTGATGACATCGGCAGCCGAACCGGGGTCAGTAGGCCGGGAAACCGTTACGCCTGCTACGCCGCCAACACGTTGAACCAATACACGGGCATCACCGATTGCTCGACGTATCCATACGGCGGGTTTTATCCTTCCCACGACCCCGACGGCAACCAGACCCTTATCCAGACGGAAGCCGGGGTCTGGGACGTCGCCTACAACGCCGTGAGCCGTCCTGTCCTCTTCTCGGGCGGCGACGGGGTGCAGGTCCAGTTCGCCTGCGACCACCGGGGGCGGTGCTGCGAGCGCGTCGAGAGCAGATTGCGCACGGTCATTTCGGGAGGGCACAGCGTTTCCTATTGGGAAACCGTCTCCCACGAACGCTACCTCTACCGCGGCTACCTGCGCATCGCCGCGCTGGACATGCTCAACAACGCCGCGCTCATCCATGCGGCGGTGTGGGACCCGACCGAACCCGCCGCCACCCGCCCGCTGCTCCTGCAAACGCCGTCCGGCTGTTTCACCTACGCATTCGACCAGGCCAAGAACGTGACGGAGCTTTTCGACTCCGCGGGCGGCATCGCCGCCGTCTACGACCACGGCCCCTTCGGCGAGGACATGGCCGCGACCGGCCCCGCCGCCGGTCTCAACCCGTTCCGCTTCTCCTCCGAGGTCTGGGACGGCGCGCTCGCACTGGTCTGTTACAACTGGCGGCACTACAACCCCCTCGACGGCCGCTTCATCAGCCGCGACCCGATCGGCGAGCGCGGCGGGCTGAACCTGTACGGATTCGTGGGGAATGACCCGGTGAACCGGTGGGATGCGCTGGGGTTGTTTACAATTGTCGGAAAGGCCGAGAATTTCTCTCACGATGAAATTCAGAAAGCCATTGCAGATGGATTCAGCAATAATATTGGTGCGATCCGCGAACCTCTACAGCATGCAGTTAGAGAAAACTGGGGCAACATGACGTTTGTGATCAGTGACAACAATGATCCCGATTGTGCCGGAAAAGTTGACCCTCTCACGAGTTACACACGCAAAGGATCTGCAAATGTTGGCACATTACGTGACGTGGAGATCATATCTACCCTTAGTACAGGCCAAAAGCTTCGCGTCGTTAGACTGAAATATTGGTTCAATTCTGCGAAACTTTGTAAATGTCAACTGAAAACGCTGTCGCAATATGGGTTAACAGCTCTGCATGAGGCCGCGCACAACGTTGGTTGGGGGGGAGCATATAAAGATGATAATGACCCCAAGTTTGACAATCTTCCGCCAGATATTGTTGGACATCCATCCGGTTGGGGAGTTCCGTCAGGAGGTGATGTGAAATGATTTTTCAAAGTTGTATGTTTCGCACGACCATACATCATGCGCTGTTCATTTTGATCGGGACTGCCTCTCTCCCATCTGCGGCATTCTGTCAACACACACCAGTGAACTGGCGCGATTTCCAGGTTTCCGCCTTTACTTGGCGTAAAGGTGAAAACATACCGGAGATCCTTGCTAGACAAAAAGAGGCTCTCACAGCCGCAAATGTTCCTTTCCGGTTCGTGTGGTTGGCTGAAAAGACAAATGCCACGGTGACGATAGTGGGATGCCTGACAAATGTATCGCTCGGTGAGGTGATGCCAAAAATGCTTGCGGAAGAAATGTTATATTCTATAAGCGTTAGTAATACTTTGTTTGTTTTGGACAGGGATGACTACGGCGACACATGCAGCCAGAAGACAATCTGTGGGAAAATTCGAAAAAAGGAAGGAGTTGTGCGAAACGTCTCGGTTCTTGCGTTGGATGGAACGAATCGACCAAAGCGTGTCAATACTGTAGTCGATGTCAACGGTAAGTTTATGTGTTTGGTAACATATAGAAGTGTCATGCGTTACATACGACTAGGCGGAAAGAAATTCTTTGCTGAAGAGCACATTGAGGCTGCCGACAGGATTACTGCTTTGCACTTTGCCGCAGATGGATGTGTGCCCTTCATATACGACGTGAGTAAGTTTGGTATGCCTGATTCCGAATTAGAGATTACGTTGGAAGCGCAATAGTGACATCGATGCCATGTGGGACATTTGAGTCGTCTGACTGAGAATAACAAATAGGCATGGCACTCGATAACGCGGCAAAGGTTGTTTTTGAGGTAACGGGGTCGTGCCGGAAAATAGCAAATAAGGATGTGTCAGGCACCGCTCTCATGAGGTTCTCGATCATTGTGGCACCTCTGCAAATGCGACGAAGTGTACACGTTCCGCCGCGGCCGGATCGGCAAGCCGGAGCGAAAACGCAGAGACGCAAGGACGCTGAGGCGGGGAGGGGCGCTGAATGTGCCTGTCGGCAGCCCCAACGTTCTTTTTTCGAGGTTCGGCGTTCAACGATGCCTGCGCCGACACGGCACCGGTCTTGTCGGTCACCAACTTTTCGGGTATAATCCGCGTTCAGAGGTCACGGAGGCGGTCATGGGCGGCATCATATACGGCTATGCGTACGATCCGATCTGCAGTGGGATTGTAACCGCAGAGAGCACCGAGACCACAGAGCACCTCGCCAACACCGTCAACCGGCACACGAATATTCTCTGCGTCCCTGCGTCTTTGCGTTTAACCCGCGAGGCCGATGGCAATCCAACATTACACGACGCGTCCTGCAACCGAACCGGGGTCTGCATGCCGGGAAACCGTTACGCCTGCTACGCCGCCAGCGCGCTGAACCCATACACAGGCATCACCGATTATTAGCCGCCGCCTACGGCCACGGCCCCTTCGGCGAGGAGATGGCCGCGACCTGTACACGCACACGATGCTCTCTTCCTCCCTCCTCCTTTCTCCTTCCTCCTTTCTCCTTCCTCCTTTCTCCTCCCTCCTGCACGTGCCGACCATTGATTCCATTTTCGCGCGTTTTTTTTGCGTTCTCTTCGGCGCGTTTTTATGCTTTGCTATGGGGGTCTCGACTTTGGCGTCGCCAGGGTGTACGGGCACGGATGAACCTCTCAGTCTGTTTGATTCCCCATGTCACGATTTGTCATTAAAGGCGGCCGGCCCGTCAGCGGCGTGCACCGCGTGCCGGGCAACAAGAACGCCGCGCTGCCCATGTTGGCCGCGAGCCTGCTGACCGCCGAGCCGGTGGTGCTCAGCAACCTGCCGCTGATCGCGGATGTGCGCACCATGATCGATCTGCTCGCCGAGCTGGGCGCTCAGGTCGAGCTGGACGGCGAGCGGCGGACTGTGCGCATCTGCGCGCGGCGCGTCAAGAGCACGCACCTGAGCAAAGCGCTGTGCGGCAAGGTCCGCTCCTCGATCCTCTTCGCCGGGCCGCTGCTGGCGCGCTGCGGCTGCGCCAAGCTCTATCCGCCGGGCGGCGACGTGATCGGGCGCCGCCGCATCGACACCCATCTCGACGGTTTCCGGCGGCTCGGGGCCTCGGTCCGTACCGGCGGCACCTATCTCTTCAAGGCCGCGAAGCGCCTCGAGGCGCAGCGTATTCTGCTTGACGAGGCGAGCGTGACCGCGACCGAGAACCTCGTCATGGCGGCGGTGCTGGCCAAGGGCACGACGCTCCTGTACAACGCGGCCTGCGAGCCGCACGTGCAGGACCTCTGCCGCATGATCAACGCGATGGGCGGACGCATCGGCGGCATCGGCACGAACCTGCTGACGATCGAGGGGGTCGAGTCGCTGCACGGCACCGAGCAGCGGGTGGGGCCGGACTATATCGACGCGGGCAGCTACATGGCGGCGGCGCTGGTCACCGGCGGCGAGCTGACGGTCGAGGGGGTCGAGCCGGCCGATTTCGAGGCGCTGGAGCGGCCGTTCAAGCGGCTCGGGGTCAGGTGGGCCTT
This sequence comes from Verrucomicrobia bacterium ADurb.Bin070, assembly GCA_002071025.1. Lineage (GTDB taxonomy): Bacteria > Verrucomicrobiota > Kiritimatiellia > RFP12 > UBA1067 > DUPH01. The sequence goes on from MWEJ01000029.1 coordinate 10,260, forward strand.
CGACCGCGAGGCGCGGAGCCTGCGGCTGCCCGCGCGCCAGCGGCTCAAGACCGCTTACGACCTGGGTGACGCGATTCCCAAGATCGAGGACGGGCCGTGGCCGATGTTCCCCTCGGACCTGATGAGCGTGCTGATCGTGCTGGCCACCCAGACGCGCGGCACCACGCTCTTTTTCGAAAAGATGTTCGAGAGCCGCATGTACTTCGTGGACCACTTGATCGGCATGGGCGCGCGCATCGTGCAGTGCGACCCGCACCGCGTGGTGGTGACCGGCCCGACGCAGCTCCACGGCACGCGCGTGGCGAGCCCGGACATCCGGGCCGGCATGGCGCTGCTGGTGGCGGCGCTGTGCGCCAAGAACGAGACCGTGATCCTGAACGCCGGCAGCATCGACCGCGGCTATGAGTCGGTCGAGCTGGAGTTGCGGCGGCTGGGGGCCGGCATCGAGCGCGTGAACGACTAAAAAAGCGGTTTACCTTCCGGGAATGATCCGGTAAGCTGTTTCCGTTTCGAATCATGCGTTGAAAGGGGGCGTTTCTGGAAACGCGACGGAGTGGCAGGGTCAAGTACCGGCGGATTGTGTTGAAGCTGAGCGGCGAGGTTCTCGGGAACCGCTCGTCGGGAGAGTGCATCGATCCGGACGCGCTGGCCTCGATGGCGCGCCGCGTGGCGCGGGTGGTGGAGCTGGGCGTGCAGATCGGCATCGTGCTGGGCGGCGGCAATATCTTCCGCGGACTTAAAGGCGAGTCCAAGGGCGTGAACCGTACCACCGGCGACAACATGGGCATGCTGGCCACGATCATCAACGGGCTGGCGATGCAGAACGCGCTTGAGCATCTGGGCCTGGAGACGCGCCTGCAGACCGCCATCGAGATGCATCAGGTGGCAGAGCCTTTCATTCAGCGCAAGGCGGTCCGGCATCTGGACAAGGGCCGCGTGGTGATTTTTGCGGGTGGCACCGGCAATCCCTACTTCAGCACCGATTCGGCGGCGGCGTTGCGCGCCAGCGAGATCGGGGCGGAGGTGCTGCTGAAGGCCACCAAAGTGGACGGGATTTACACGGCGGATCCGAATTTGGACCCCAACGCGACGCGCTACGACAAAGTGACCTACGAGGACGCCCTGCACAAGCGCCTCAAGGTAATGGACTCGGCGGCCTTCGCGCTGTGCATGGACAACCGGATCCCGATCGTGGTGTTTGATTTTTACGACGAAGACGCGCTGGACCGGATCGTCTGCGGTGAAACCATCGGCACGCTGGTGGGCGACACGACGCAGCTCAGTTAGGTCAGGAGAGATGACGATGGATACGCTGGATGATGTATTGCTGGACACCATCGACAAGATGGAAAATTCGCTCAAGGTGCTGAAGGGCCAGTTCGCCGGCCTGCGCACCGGCAAGGCGTCGCCCGCGCTGGTGGACGGCGTGCAGGTCACCTACTACGGCACCCCGACCCGCCTGCGCGACCTCGCGAATATCTCGACCCCTGAGCCGCGCCTGATCGTGATCAGTCCGTATGACCCCACGGCGCTGCCTGAGATTGAGAAAGCGATTCTCGCGGCCAACCTCGGCGTGACCCCTCGCAACGACGGCCGCGTGATCCGCGTCCCGATCCCGGAGCTGAACGAAGAGCGCCGCAAAGAGATCGTGAAGGTGGCCAAGCGCCAGTCCGAGGAGGCCCGCATCGCGGTGCGCAACGTGCGCCGCGACGGCAACGACGCGATCAAGGCGCTGCAGAAGGATGGCAAGATCACGGAAGACGAACGCGACCGGGGGCTGGACGAGGTGCAAAAAGCCACGGACGCCCACATCGCGAAAATTGACGGCGAACTGAAAAACAAGGAAGCGGAAGTAATGGCCGTGTAAACGGCTGTTGCATGTCACGGAGGCACGAGTCATGGCTGAGCAGGACGATGTTAACAAGGGAACCATTCCCCCCAAAGTGTCACCCTTTGCCAAACCGGAAGGTCAGGCGGCAGTGACCCCCGCCGGCGGTGCGCCGCGACCGATCACCGTGCGCCTGAAACCCGTCGCGCCTGCCGCAGGCGCACAGGCGCCCGCGGCCGCCGCGCCGCAGCCGCCTGCCAACCCGAAGGCGACCGCGCGCGTGCCGGTGCCCGAGGTGATGGCCGCCGCGACGCCTGCGGCGATCCGCCCCGCGACCGTGCGCCTGCGCCCGGTCGCTATGCCCGGCGCTGCACACGAGACGGGGCCGCAGTCCACGCCCGGCGCCACTCAGGCGATCACTCAGGTCGAGCTTTCGGCCACGGCGCCGATCGCGCCGATCGCCGCGATCTCTCCTGCACAGCCCCAGCCGCAGCATCCCCCGACCCCCGGCGCCCATCCGTTGCCGGATGGCCCCAAGCCGCCTTCCGTGGCCCAGGTTCAGGCTGCCAAGTCCAAGACGTCGCGCATTTCGCTGGACTCGGCCATCGGCGTGGCGCCCGAGAAGGAAGGCCCGAAGACCATCCGCCTGAAGCGGCCGTCCGATCTGACCGCTCCGTCCGCGACGCCCACGGTCTCCGCTTCGCCGCTGTCGTCGGCTTCGGCCCGCAAGACCTCGCGCATTCCGGACTCGGCGCTTCCCTCAGTCGAGGACGGCGGCGACAGCGCGGCGGTCACGCAGAAAAAGACGTTGAAGATCAAGCGCCCGGGTGCCAAGCCCGACGCGGCGACCGAAGGTGACGCGGCGGCCGGCGGCGACGGTTTTCCGGATGGCGTGCAGATGATGCCCATCGGCTCGATGGATTTTGCGGCGAAAGAGGAGTCGTCGTTCTTTACAACCTTCGCCGTCATTTGCGCGGTGGCCGCTGCCGTGGTGGTGCTGCTGCTGACGCTCTGCCTCGGTGCGCATGCTGTCGGCCCCGATGCTGGTAAGAATGCGGTGGCTTCGGTCAGCGGGCCGGAAATCCCCTGGCCCGGACGCATCGCCAACTGAAGACGCGCGTTCAGGGGGGCGTCAGCACGCCGAGCCGCCGTGCGCGCCAGTAGGCGGCCGTGACATGGATGATGCGGGCGGCGCCGGGCGAGCGGTGCGCCTCGCCGGTGATCATCGTCATCAAAAGGGCGCGCTGATGCGGCGCATAGGCGAAGCCCGGCGTCATCAACTGGGCCAGCGCGGTCTCGCCGCTCGCGCAGATCGATCCCGCATCGTCGCACCCGTTCAGCCCTGCGGCACGTTTCTCAGCCATCGCGGCGATTACCTGCATGGCCTCGGCCAGCTTGTTTTTGAGCGTCGAGTCGCTTTCCAACTCGTGCAGCAGTTCCAGCGACGATTGCATCTGTAGCAGCGTGTAACAAGGCATCCAGCGGCTGACCTCCGCCGGCGGCATTGCGGCCACCGCCAGCGATTGCTCGACGGCCGGCGCCAGGTAACGCCGGTACGCGGCCTGATAGGTGTCGTCGCAGCAGAGGTCCCAGGCGGCGGCGTAAACCATCGGCAGGCGCGCCGCCTCGTGCGGGCGCACCGCCCACATGCGGCAGATGCCGCGCGGGTCGCGCGTGCCGTCGGCGCGCAGGAAATCGTAGTCGTTCCCGGGCGTCACGTTGCGCAGCATGCGGTCGGCCACCGCGCGCATCAGGCCGCGGATCTCGTCGCGGGTTGTGTCGCTGCATAGCGGACTGCGCGCGTAGCGCCACAGCCCGTGCACGAAGTGCGTGACCTGGTCGCGCGACGACGTGAGACAGACGCCGCGGCCGTCTTCCGCGCAGATGCCGCGCGCGACGAACCCCGGCACGCCGTGAACAGTGGCGCAGCCGCGCAGGCCTTCGAACACGTCGCGCGCGGTCGCGGCCAGCGCCGGGTCCTGTGTGGCCGCGTGACGGTCGACCAGCATCGAGAGCAGCACGCCGTTGAAAATGGCGCAGTCGGCCATGCCGGGACCGTACCCGACCTGGGCCGTGTCGGGGTCCAGAAAGCCGCCGGTGAAAAGCCGCGCGGGCGCCACGCGGTCGACCGGCGACGCATAGAAAAGGTGCGTCTTGGGACTGTAGTACTGCGTGTTCAAGCGCTGCCAGAAACGTTCCAGCGTCTCCTGCATCGCCTGTTGCTGCACCGGGGTGGGGCCCTGCTGGAACAGTCCGCGGCGGCGCGCTTTCCAGTAGGCGCACTGCAAGTGAAAGATACCGCAGGTCGACACACGGTCGTAGTCGAGTTTGTGCAGCATCGCGGCCAGGTCGCGCTGTGCCGACTCAGGCAGCGGGCGGCGGGCGTCCATCAGCATCCCGATCAGCGCCTCGCCGACCTCGCGCACGGCATACCAGGAGAGACGATAGGGATTGACCAGCCCGCCGCTCACGCGCCAGTCGGGCGCGACGGCCTGAAGATCGAGGGTGTCGGCGCGCTTGACGGCGGCGGACGCCCGCGCGGCGCAACGGACCGACACGCGGCGCATCGCCTCGGCGATCTGTTTTTTGAGCGCGGGGTCCGTCTCCAGCGCGTCCAACAGCTCCAGCGAGCCCTGCATCTGCGGCAGCACCCACGAGGGATGGTTCGCGTGCTTGGCCTCGAACGCCAGCGACTGCTCGACCGCCGGCGCCACGTAGCGCCGGTAGGCTTCGTGATAGGCCGGACGCCGCGTCAGATCCCAGGCCGCAGCGTAGATCATCGGCAGGCGCGCCGCTTCGTGGCCCTGCACGTTCCACATGGTGCTGATGCCGCGGTCATCGCGCGTGCCGTCGGCGCGCAGCGAATCGTAGCCGTTTTCAGGAGTCACGTTGCGCAGCATGCGGTCGGCGATCGCCGCCAGGAGTTCCGCGGCTTGCTTGCGGTCCGCCACGCCCGCGAGCGGGCTGCGCGCGTAGCGCCACAGTCCGTGCACCGCGTGCGTGTACTGATCGCGCGACGAGGAGATGTAGATGCTCGTCAGATCCTCGTGGCAGACCGCGCGCGCGACGAAGCCGGTGAAGCCGTGGCCGAGCGTGCAGAGGCGGATGCCCTTCACGATCTCGCGCGCGCACGCCGGCAGATTCGTCTCGCCGGTCACGGCATAGCGGTCGACCGTCATGTCCAGCATGACGCCGGCCGAAATCATGCCGTCCTCCATGCCGGTGCCGTAGCCGCAGGTGTTGGGATACTGCCGGCGCACCTCGTCGGCCGTGGGCAGGTGCGCCAGCTCCTTGCCGCGCTCGTAGCTGGTGAGATAATCGTAGAAAAGATGCGTCTCAGGCTTGTAAAAGCGGCTCCAGCTCGCGTGCCACGCGGCGTCGGCACAGGCCTGGAGAGCGGTTTCGGGTCCGCCTTGCTGCGCCTCGCAGACGCGCGTGCACAGCACGACACCGAGGACCAACAAACGCAAACGGGTATGAGAAAACACAGAGCCCCCTTTCTCATGAAACGCAGAGAATGTCGCGCTGCGGACAAGGTCTGCGGCGCTGAACGAAGCATCAGTATACTCACCGTTCAACGCAATTCAAGCTTGGGGCACACTGGGCGTATCCGATGGGCGCATGGCAGTTCTGTTGGGGTCCGTGATTCGTAATCGTAATCTTGCTCGTAATCATAATCTTGATCGATGCTGGTGGGCTTGATCCGCAGCACGTCCGCTGATCGTATCCATGAGGAACGGGCCGAATATGAGACCGACGACCGGCGGTTAGCGGATTAGGATTACGATTAGGATTACGATTAAGATTACGATTAAGCAGGGTATCCACCAACAGAACTGCCATGCGCCCGGGCACACGCAATGGGCGGTTATAGATTGACAGGATGCTTGCAGGGCTGTACTGTGACGCCCATAGAAGGTTGATACTTCTGTCCCGGAGTCTCGATCAAAGAAGGAGCACGAGTATGGCATCCGACACGAAACTGACCAACAACGCCGGTGCGCCCGTCGCCGACAACAACAACGTGATGACCGCCGGCAAGCGCGGTCCCCAATTGTTACAGGACACGTGGTTCCTCGAAAAACTCGCGCACTTCGACCGCGAGGTGATTCCGGAGCGGCGCATGCACGCCAAAGGCTCGGGCGCGTACGGCACCTTTACGGTGACGAACGACATCACGGCCTACACGCGCGCGTCGATCTTTGCCGAGGTGGGCAAGAAGACCGACCTCTTTGTGCGCTTTTCAACCGTGGCGGGCGAGCGCGGCGCGGCGGACGCCGAGCGCGACATTCGCGGCTTTGCGATCAAGTTCTATACCGACCAGGGCAACTGGGACCTTGTGGGCAACAACACGCCGGTCTTCTTCCTGCGCGACCCGCTCAAGTTTCCGGACCTGAACCACGTGGTCAAACGCGACCCGCGCACCAACCTGCGCAGCGCGCTCAACAACTGGGATTTCTGGACCTTGCTGCCCGAGGCGCTGCACCAAGTGACGGTCGTGATGAGCGACCGCGGCATCCCGGCCTCCTACCGGACCATGAACGGATACGGCAGCCACACCTACAGCATGATCAACGCGCAGAACGAGCGCTTCTGGGTGAAGTTCCACTTCAAGACCCAGCAGGGCATCAAGAACCTGACCGACGAAGAGGCCGAGGCCATCATCGGCAAGTGCCGCGAGAGCCATCAGCGCGACCTCTACGGTCACATCGAAAAGGGCGACTTCCCGCGCTGGACGCTCAGCATCCAGGTGATGCCGGAGCTGGACGCCGAGAAGGTTCCTTACCATCCGTTCGATCTCACGAAGGTGTGGCCGCACAAGGACTACCCGCTGATCGAGGTGGGCGTGATGGAGCTGAACCGCAACCCCGAAAACTACTTCGCCGAGGTCGAGCAGGCGGCGTTCAATCCCGCCAACATCGTGCCCGGCATCGGCTTCTCGCCCGACAAGATGCTGCAGGGACGGCTCTTCTCGTACGGCGACGCGCAGCGCTACCGCTTGGGTGTCAACCACCATCTCATTCCGGTCAACCGGGCGCGCTGCCCCTTCCACAGCTACCACCGCGACGGCGCGATGCGCGTGGACGGAAACTACGGCAGCACGCTCGGCTACGAGCCTAACGGCTTCGGCCAGTGGCAGGAGCAGCCCGAGTTCCGCGAGCCGCCGCTCAAGATCAGCGGCGACGCCGACCACTGGAACTTCCGCGAGGATGACGCCGACTACTTCAGCCAGCCCGGCAACCTCTTCCGCATCATGCCGCCGGACGAGCAGGAGCGGCTCTTCGCCAACACGGCGCGGGCCATGGGCGATATCCCCAAGGAGATCAAGCTGCGCCACATCCGGCACTGTCTCAAGGCGGATCCGAAATACGGTGCGGGCGTCGCCAAAGCGCTCAATATTCCGCTGTCTGATGTGCCTGACGCGTAAGGAGCTGTACGCCCGCGGCTGTGTCGGCCGCGGGCGACAGACCGGGCTGAAAGACGCGCTCGACCGGCATTTTGTCGCCGAACGGGCTTGCAGGCGCCCAGAAGCCGATCGCCTGGGCGGCCAGCCAGGCGGCGCCGAAGGCGCGCGGCTCGCGTCCGTAGTAGCGCAGCACCGGCAGGCGTGAGAGATCCGCCAGGCACTGCGCCAGCGTGTCCTGTGCGTTGCGTCCGTCCACGCGGATGTCTGCGGGCGTGATGCCGGCGTCGGCGGCCATGCGCTGCACAACCTCCTGCACCTGGCGCGAGAGGCCCTCGAGCGCCGCGCGCACCAGGTGGCCGCGTGTCGTGGATAGCGAGAGGCCGCTCAGGCTGGCGCGCACGTCAGGCCGCCACAGGGGCGCGCCCAGCCCTTCAAAGGCGGGCAGAAAGGTAACGCCGCCGCTGTCGGGGACCGAGGCGAACAGCGCATTCAGCGCGACCGGCGCGTGCAGCTCGAACAGGGTTTCGCGCAGCCAGCGCAGGGTCGACTCGCAGGAAAAGACACACCCTTCCAGCGCATAGGTCGGCCGACCTTTGATCTCCCACGCCACGGTTGTGAAAAGGTCCGAGCGCGAACGGATTGGTTTGGGGCCGATTGTCATCATGGTGAAGCACCCCGTGCCGTACGAGCTTTTAACCATGCCCGGCTTGAGGCACTGCATGCCCAGCAGAGAGGCCTGCTGGTCCCCCAGGATGCCGGTGATGGGCACGGCCGCGGGCGAGAAGGGCGGGACGGTTTGTCCAAAAGCGCCGGCCGATGAGCAGATGCGCGGCAAGATCGAGGCCGGGATGTTGAAGAAACGCAGCAGCTCCGGATCCCACTGCCGCCGGTCGATGTTGTACAGCAGCGTCCGCGAGGCGTTGGAGGCGTCGGTGACGTGAAGGGCGCGGCCGGTGCAGTTCCAGACCAGCCAGGTGTCGACCGTGCCGAAACAGAGCTTGCCGGCCGCCGCCAGCCTGCGGGCGTTCAGAACATGGTCCAAGATCCAGGCAATCTTGAAGGCGCTGGCGAAGGTCGTCGGCAGCAGGCCGGTCTTCTGGCGCACCCACTCGGCGCGGCCGTCTGCGAAGAGGGCGTCGCACCTGTCGCGTGTCCGCAGGTCCGACCAGACAATCGCCGGGTAGATCGGCCGACCGGTTTCACGGTGCCAGAGCAGCGTCGTTTCACGCTGGTTGGTGATGCCGATGGCCGCGATGTCGTACGGTTCAAGCCCGGCCGAGGCGACAGCTTCGGCGGCGACGCCGGCCTGTGTCGCCCATAGCTCCATCGGGTCCTGCTCGACCCAGCCCGGGCGCGGCACAGTGTGCGAGACCGGCTTTTCGGCAAGGGCGATCAGCCTGCCCGCGTGGTCGAACATCAAGGCGCGCGAGCGCGAGAAGCCCTGATCCAGCGCGAGCATCACCTGCTGGCGGAAGGCGCGCGGACGCGGGCGCACAGCCGCGCGCTGCGCGAGAAAGAGGCGCCGGGCCTCCTGACGGGAATGGGCCCCTAACTTTCGGTAGGCGTGCTTCACATGCACGCTGACCGTGCCCAGGCTGATGCCGAGCTTGGCGGCAATCTTCTGCCGGCTATCCCCGGCGCAGACATGGTGCAGAACTGCCTGCTCACGCTGGGTCAGAGCTGCGGATTTCTTTTCAGGGGCCATCGCTTGCCTCCTCCGGTGCGTGGCAAACTGGGCATAAAATACCCTTTTTGTTTACCAAGAGGATACATAGTAACGCATAACTAATCATTTTCACACACAAAATACCCTTTTATTTTAGTATAAAATGGCCCTGTGTGTCTGATAAAATTCAAGCATGACAGGCGGATAGTGAACAAACCCCAAAAGAACACTAATACATCGCGG
>MWEJ01000030.1 GCA_002071025.1 Verrucomicrobia bacterium ADurb.Bin070
CTGGCGCTGCGGCCGCTCGTCGCGGCGGCAAAGGGCGAACTCTTCGCGGGCAGGCTGGTCCACCACGACGACACGCCGGTGGACATGCAGGATTACAACTCCGGCAAGCCGCGCGGCCAGAGGATGCGCGAGGCGCGGCTGTGGGCGGCCACGGCCCCGCCGCGCGAGGGGCCGTGGACCGTGTTCGACTTCACCGCCAGCCGCGCGGCCGAGGGCCCGCGCGGCTTCCTCGCCGACAGGCGCTGCCGCGTCGTCTGCGACGCCTACGCCGTCTACGGCAAACTGGCGACGGCCGGATACGGGCCGCCCGCGATCGTCCTGATCGGGTGCTGGGCCCACGCGCGGCGGCACTTCCGCGATGCGCACCTGTCGAGCCATCCGGCCGAAGGCGCCGAGTTCCTGCATCTGATCCGCCTGATTTACGAGGTCGAGCGCGCCCACGCCGACACGGCGCCGCCCGAAGGCGCGACGGCGGCGGAACGCGCGGCGCTGCTGCGCGCGGACGACGCGCGCCGCCTGGAGCTGCGGCGGGAGCGCTCGCTGCCGGTGCTGGCGCAGATCCGCGATAAGATGGACGCCCTGCTGCCCGCGACGCCGCCGTCCTCGAAACTCGGCAAAGCGCTCTCGTACGCGGACAAGATCTGGCACAGGCTCACGGCCTACGCCGAAGACGGGCGGCTGCCCATCGACAACAACCCCGCCGAGCGCGCGATCCGGCCGGTCGCGATCGGAAGGAACAACTGGCTGTTTTTAGGAAGCGAGCGCGGCGGGCAGGCCGCCGCCAACTGGATGAGCGTTATCGCCACCTGCAAGCGCGCGGGCGTCGAGCCCTTCGCCTACCTCTCTGACGTCCTGCGCCGCCTGCCGTCAGCCAAGACCGGCGCGGGCGTGCGCGAACTGCTGCCCGACGTCTGGAAACCGCTCTGAGCGGTTGCCGTCTCCCGCGCCGAATCAAGTCAGTCCACACGCTACGCTCCCCGCGCCAATGTGTTTCGCCGGACGCTTACGCTAATAAGGTCGTCAGCCGTAATGTTACCCCCCGCGCCAACACCGTGCCTCTGTAGCGCTTCAGCCCCGCGCGCAGTGACCTGATATGTTGTCATGCGACCTTGGTGACGAGCCTTGATGTAGATACGGTTACTGTGCGCGTATTTGTGGACTTTCGGCATGGCGAATATCGTACCGATCCAGACTTGAATCTTCTTTTGAGAAAAGAGACCAGAACCAAGCCCGTTATCAAAGGGCTCCGTCGCGCAATGCTTTGAGCTCGCGCTCGAAGCCCCACTTTAGCACCAAAGCATCAGCCGCGGCTTCATTTTCGTTATGGTCCCGTTGTTGCTCGACAGAGTGGGCGATCTCGTGTGCGACCAGCCCCACCAGTGCTTCGTCTGACAACTGGAAAGCCGCATTGAAAATCACAATCTGATCTAGCCTCCAATTAATGGTACCCGTGTAATTCTTCAGAGGCAGCATTTTGCTGAACGGGACGTTCAACGCGTGAAACTTTCCTTCGTCGACGACGAACGAAACATCGGACTCGACAAGCTGAAAAACGTCATCGGGAAGTCGTCTAAGGACGGTGAGCAAGGCGCGTTCAAATCTTACTCGATTGACACTCCGCACTGAGGGCGGCCAAATCCTGTCCGACTCAAGAATAAGTCGACAGTCTTGTTCCCTGGAGGTCGACGGATAGTCCTCTTCAAAATCCACAGATCACTCTCCCATCGCTGTGTCAAGGTTCAGCATGAGGGCCGACTTGGTGGCGTCGAGCTCGACGATTATGAGTAGCGAGCGCAACGGGCATTTGGTCCCATGTCTTCGCATCGAGCAAACGACCGGCTTTCTTCTTGTTGACGCCGCCCCATTGCTTAAAGAAGAACGGGACACCAACGGAGATGCACTTGTCACGAATTGGCCGAACCCATTCGGGTTGCATGGGCCGTGCGCCAGGCCCAGACTCACCGCCCACAATCACCCAGTGGATATCCGTCAAGTCCAAGGCCTGCACTGGGCCGATGAGCGGTTCCATGGAAAGAAAACGGACTCTTGCCGGCACGGTGCGCAAATCGGCAATCCGGCCCACGCATTCGGCATTCTCGACAGTCACCCCCATCCAGAGGTTGTCGGACCAATGAAGTTCGGGGGCGAGTCTGGCCAAGCGGTCTGCGCGCTTGGTGAGGACTTGGTAAATGTGATGCGGTGTTTTTGCGATAATGCCAAACACTTGCTTGATGAAGGAATCGGGCACATCCTCGTGGAAGAGGTCGCTCATGGAGTTGACGAAGATTCTCTTTGGCTTCCTCCATTTCAGAGGAAGATTCAGTGTCCCTTTGTGGCACGTGACCCTAAAGCCATGTCTGTAGTTGGGCTGCCCCATGGCCTTCAGGCGTTTTGTCATACGCTCGGCATAGCAATTCAGACAGCCGGCGCTGATCTTTGTGCAGCCGGTGACGGGGTTCCACGTTGCCTGGGTCCATTCGATGGAGGAGTTTGAAGCCATTGGAGATTACTCGTTGAAAGTGATTCTGCATTTGTCGCCGAAGGTACCCTCGCGACGCTTGGAGCCGTCTTCGTTTTGGGCGCTGAGTTTACCATGTTGTTCGAGAATGGTCAGCGCCGATCTGAAGTTTCTCTTAATGAAGTTCGTGTTCGGGCTGCATTGCTCGTAAATCCTGCTGAAGGTGCATGTTTTGCCTCTTAGGCTGGAGTGTAGAGTGATGGCCAAGTCCTCATGCGGGTCTGCCAGCATGAGTTGCATTTGCCGATCAGGATTCTCGGTGAACTCGAATGTGGGCACCACGGACTCTTTGGGAACGGACTCCCCAGCCATGATGTCTTTCATGATTTCATACCCGCGGAACCCTTTGGTAACAAAAATCAGATAGTGGCTCGTCCTTTCGACATTCGGGCTCACGAACCTGAATTTCATCACATACTCCGCCGACCAACTTTTCAACGCCTCGACAAGTTGATCCAAAATAAAGACCTCACGGTCATAAGGCGATTTCCGTTTCAATACAGCTCGAATTGATCTTGCTCGTTCCGTCCCGAAAAGGGCGTCCACGTGCTCGTCGAATAGCGGGTTGTCAAAAGCAGCATTGACCCTACGATAATTAAAAAAGAAAATGCACTCGCAACCCCAGTCCTTAACCACGGAACCGATCAATTCTAATGAGACGCCTTTATACCCCCAAGGATCTAAATACAGAATTGAAGGGATGAGTGATTTTGATTTAAATATTTCCGCGATATCTGAATCAACCTCAAACCGGGATATCTGGGGTTTGTGCTTCAGTCTTTCTACGCCGGGCAGGGTCTCTATAGCTCTTCTCAGTCGCGTACAAGTCGATTGTTCCTTGTCGTTAAAAATGGTAACCAAGTGCTGAGAGAGTTCAGGACTGGCAAGCGCGTTTTCGAGAATAAGCAGAGGTGTGGATTTCGAACCGTCCTCATATGAACCTGTGCCTGCAAACAAATCATAGAACCCAATCGTCTTGTTCGTTTGGTGGCGTCGAGTACACATCATAACCCTAGACCACCCAGAAAAGTACTTGGCGACGATACGAGCTTTGACCAGTGATTGCGCCAGCGGTTCATCGAAGAAATCTGATGTCACCTGATACCACCTTCCTTGTGACGCCTCGCGAAAGCTGGGTCTGCATTGACCGGTTTGGCAGCTCTGCCTTGCCCAAAGCTGAGTGCCATCTTCGGACGGCAAAATATCTGCCTCTTATGTTCACTGTATCAGGTCTGATTCCCGCAGTGGCTCCAAGACTCCGTTTTGAAGCTTGCGCCTGTCGAAGCCCGTTGGAGAATCGGCTTTGACCGTGACCGTTACGGTGCCGGCCATGTCGGCGAGGTTGGCAAGGGCTTCCCATGCGCTGTAGAGTTGGTCGCGGTTGAGGGTCAGCTCAAGTTGGACATGCTTGTCGGGCGCAGGCAAAGGTACATGCCCGGGAGGCGTGAGCTTGGTGCCCGGTGTTGGACCCGGCTCAGGTGTCGGTTCGCCGGGCTCCGGCTGGGGCTCGCGAACTTCTGAGGGAAGAGAAGACGGAATAGCCTTGGGCAACATGAGGAACCCGGATTCCAGATCGATCTCGTCCGGTTCGAGTGGTACATCGAACTGCACCTTGGCACGCGGCACTTGAAAAACGCCCGCGGTGTCGGTTGTCGGCGTCATGCCCGAGAAATAACCAAAGACGCTTTCCTTCACGCCTCGCGCGATGGCGGCCTGAATAACCGTCCGGTCGGTGAGACGGGTGAACCCCATAAAAGAAAAGAATCCGCTCAGCACGTCTTCGCAACGTATTCCCATCTTGACCGGCTGGCCTTCGCCCAAGCGGAACAGGTCCACAATTTTGACTGGGTTCAGCTTTGAGAACAGCCGTTGCTGCACTTGCGTCAGCAGTTCCATGTTGCGTTCGAAAATCATCGCGAAATGGCGAGCATCGACGGTTGTCTGGAGCTGACGGCCGCCTGCGGCGATCTTCTCGAAGGCGAGCGGCGTCTGCTCGCCTTTGACGGGCAACCAGATTTCGGAATAGAGACGCAAGAAGGCGGACTCGGCCGAGCTCTCGTGGGTCGATTTCCGCTCGCGAAGTTCGTCGGCCTGCTCTTTGGTCAGATTGTGCTTCTTGGCGGCCTTCCCGACGCGCTCGACCGCGATCAGGTAACGGATGTCGCGCCGCAGCGTCTCGGCCTGTTCGGTGGACGGGAGAGCGAGCGCAAGCGCGTTCCGATACTTGCGCGGCGTACAGCCGCATTTCTCCGCGAGTTCCAGCGCGTGCGTATCGCGCTCTTTTGCGGAGAGGGATGCGAACGACAGGGGCAGATAGGCAATCTGGAAACGCGGCTGCTCATCCGGAATTTCGGCAGAGGAGGACGGCCACACGATGGCCGCATGGTGTCCGGCGAGGCGCTCCTCGATCATGGCCTTGATCTGGTCGGTGACCAGCCGCTCGTCACGGGCGACCGTGTCGGCCTCCTGTTCGATCAGCAGGGTAATGTTGGGGTCCTGTTTGAAGCAGTAGCGAACGCCGTCGAAATGCAGGTAGAGGCAGGACTGGCGAAGCTCAGACAGGCAGGCTTTGGCGGTCAGGCTGTCGAGATCGGGGCCGACACAGGCGGCCAGCAGCTCCGCTTCGGAAATGCCGGGGGGCAGAATCTCGGTATTGCCGGCGCCTTCGCGCCGCAAGCCGCCGAAGGAGTAGAGGAAGATCGCCGAGGCGAGGCGCTGGGCGACATTCTTGCCGATTTCCGCCGGGTTGGCCTTGGCGCGCTGCCTGTCGATTCGGAGCGCCGTGGCGTTCGAACCGGTCAGATCGGATTGGAAAACCGCATCGAAACGGTTCAGCAGCCCCAATTCTTTGATGAGCGCGCGGCGAACCTCGTGATCGGTCAACAGGACATCGCCGGGGCCGAGAACGACGCCGCTCTTGGCAGCCTTGTGATGCGCGCGCAGGCAGGCAGCCAGGAAGCGTAAGGCACCGCGTGTGCGCTGGTATTCGGGCATTGACCCCCAACGCTGGCGCATGAGGTCCAAGAGCGCCGGGTGGAAGGGATAGGCCAGCCGCATCCGGTCGCGCAACTGAAGCCCCTCCTCGCCCGCCTGCTGCTCTTCCGCTGGGCTGGAGGCGTAGGCTTTGCGCATCTGCGTGAACAGGTCCTGATACGTGGCCGCGGCAGCGCCCGCTACGGCCTCTTCGGGCATCTTCTCCAGCAGGCGGCGCTGGATGACTTTGAAGACCTCGTCCTGTTCGACGGGTTCGCGGAGAGAATCCTTGCGGCCGACGAAATGGTCCAACGTCTGAAGGAGCTGGCTGTGCTGCAGCGTTTCGCGGGGCTGGCTTGACGGGAGCGCCATCACGAGAGCTGAACGCGGCGCGTTCGCGACAGCGACCGTCAGCTCCTTGAGAAAATTCAACGTCTGCTCCCGCAGGTCGGTGTTCAGCACCTTCACGCCGCCGGCGTTGATCAGGTACTCCAGCACCTCGTCCAGCAGGATCAGGTTGGGCTGATCGCCAAACAGTTTCATCAGATCGTCAGCACCCGGCGACACGCGCGACTCATCGTTGGCGCGCAGCGCTTCGTATCCGGCCGGACCGCCGAGCTTCAGCGCCAACCACCCCCACAGCGTCAGCGCCTTGATGCCGTCGGCCTCCTTGCCCTGCTGGGCATTGAATCCTTGTCCGTCCACCACCGCTACGCGCACGGCTCCCGGCTTGGCCAGGCCTTTGGCCTCGGGCAGCACGTCCAGCGCCGCGCGGTTGCGCGCGGCATGGTAGAGCGCGGCCATGGTGTGGGACTTGCCGCCGCCGAACGGCGTCATGAGCTTCAGCACCGGCGCGCCGCCCTTGCCCGACAAGCGCTTCAGCACGTCTTCAAGCAGCGACTTCAGGCCCGCCGTAACGTACGACGCGCGGAAGAACGATTCGGCGTCGCGGTAGACCGGCGCGACCGCGCCGGAACCGTCGGCCAGCGGCCCCAGGTCCAGCGCGAAGATGTCGGTCTCGGCGTTCTCTTTCAGCACGTCGGGGTGCAGGTGGACGGATTCAAGCCAGGGTTTCGGTGTCATGATGGAGGATTCCTTAAAGTTTCATAGCCCATTTTGTGGCTGATGCCAGCGCGATCGCCAAGAAGAAGCTGAGCAGGGTTCCTACGAGGACGTACTCGGCCATTTTCTGCTCCTCGGTCTCTTTGAATCTTAAAATCGATTTGGCGGCGACCAGGAAACCGACGCCCTCCAGATAGCCGACAAGCACAAAGATAAAGATCAGGGCACGTTCAAGCTGGCCGATCCACTTTCCGGCGTTCGCGAGTCCGTTGAGATTGAGCCCACTCCCCTCGATGAGTCGCTTCATGAACTTTCCGATGAAGAATCCCGCCCCAATAACCGTTGCCGCGAAGCCCCCGCTCACCACGATTACAGAGTAACCGATGCCGCGGTACGCCGGCAACAGTGCATACGATTGGAGGCAAAAGACGATTCCAGACAGGAAGGCCGCGTGCAGGGCTTGATCGATGACAAAGGTTGCGGAGGTGTCGGAAGAGCGCCGCTTCAGCGCGTCAATCAGCGCATGGCTCAGAGCGACCAGACAGGGCAACTGCCAGCACCGCCAAACCTGGAAGGCCAGATAGGCAAGCGCGCCTTGCAGCACGGCATGCAGGATGAGATAGCGCAAATTGGACTTCTTCTTTTCCGCCAGCCAGTCCGGCTGGAGCGGGAAGTCACCGATCAGGTGCGCCGCCAGTATCAAAATGACCGATTTTTCCATCTCAAATCCTCTCGCAGGGGTATTTCCGCCATCGTTTGTGAGCCCCGGCTCCCCGGCTGCCTCCAGATTATAGCCTCCAAAGGTTATAATCCGCATTTATAGCCATTAAAGGCTATATTCGACCTCTTCTAGAAACGTCTCTATCCCCCTCCAACCTGCCGACCGGAGTGCCTTGTAAACCGTAGGCTGTTTCTTGCCCGAAGCCGAGGCGATCTTATCCTGTTTCTGTCCCAAAAGGGCCAAGGCCACAGCCTGCGCTTGCTTGGACGTCCACCGACCGGCCAGTTCGTCCGCCAGCGCAAGCGAGGCTCTAACTAAAGGCAGGCCCGTTTCGCCCCCGTCAAAGGCCAGGCGCGTATGCTTGGCCATCTTCTCCAACGTATGGCCAGAACGCGTGAACGCCTCGCCGGTTGATTCGGTGATACGGTTCAGTTTCAGACTGTCGGCATCCACCGAGCCCCAGCCGATGGCGATGCGGGTGTCGATCTTGCATTCGGCATCAGACCTGATGATCGCACGCAGATAGAGGGCAGCCCGCAGCGAACGACGCCAGTCGGGCATCAGGAGCTGCCAACTGTCTCCACTGAACACATCCATCACTCCGTACACGGCTCCGCGATACTGCTCCGAGAAGGCCTCGACGCCTCTTCGCAACTGGTTCAGCACGCTGACGAGTCCTTGCGTCGGCAACGTGGTGGATCCGACTATGTCGCCTTTCAGCACCGCATATCGCTCTACATGTCCGTCCATAAGCGAGTCCTTCCGTTTCTGCCGTAAGGCATGTGATAGATTCCGGCGCTCAGGTGATAGAAAGGTGATAGATTACGTACGGCCGTGGTCGGCACGAGGCTCTCGGCAGTGGGAGCGGCAGGAGAAGATGTCCGATTAAGGTCCGAAGCGTGTCCGAAGGTCCAGACAAGGGCCGACCTTGGCGCAGCAAGTCCGACATGTAACTGACTGCAACAGTGAGAGTTGAAGCGATGAGGCGTCAACGGGGCACTCCTGCTCGCATGTCCGATGAATGTCCGGTTCATGTCCGGTTGCGTTCTACCAGTCGTTCTTTTCATCCGCAGCCTTATAACAATTGTTGCTGCCCGACGCGTTTGTCGGCGAGGGCGGTTTTGCCGACCATGACCGCGTTCCAGTTGGCGAGGAGCTTGCCGAGGGCCGACTGCTCGGCCGTGGTGGAGACATCGGCGATCTCGCCGCCGGAAAGGGCCGGGCCGGAAAGGGCCTGCGCCACGAGGCGTAGTTGCTCCACGTTGGGCTTAGCCTCTGTGAGGAAGTCGGGAATCTTGAGCGGCTTGTGGTCCACCAGCCAGAGCAGGCGATGAAGCGCGTCAACCGTGGGACAGGCATCTTGCCTGTCCTCGTCCGGCAAGCCCAGTCGGTCCTCCTGCCCGCGTTCGGTAAAATCCAGCAGGCGGTACTTGCCCTTCTTCTTTTCCAGCAGCGCGCGCGCGCCGGCGGTGAGGCTGGCGTGGCCGTCCAGCTCGACATGCGTGCCGTTGGCGAAGATGATCGCCTCGCCGGCGTCGAGTTCCGCTCCGCCATAGGTATAGCGCCAGAGTACATAGAAGCGCGTGGCCGGGTCCAGGCCCGAGAGCGTCTCGCCCGCCTTTGCGCCGATCGTCTTCGAGAGTTTGCCGAGA
Source organism: Verrucomicrobia bacterium ADurb.Bin070 (assembly GCA_002071025.1). Classification (GTDB taxonomy): domain Bacteria; phylum Verrucomicrobiota; class Kiritimatiellia; order RFP12; family UBA1067; genus DUPH01. Next base: position 8,927 of record MWEJ01000030.1, read on the forward strand.
ATGGTCTCCAACACCACCGACTCCACCTCCGACAGGAACCGCTCGGCCGGGACCTCCTCGCCGTTCGCGAACTCCACGCGGGCGTACTTCGTGAAGGCCCGCAGCCCAGCACCCACGCAGGCGATCACCAGATCCGCGCCCGAGATGCCCATATCCCACAGCGTCTCCACACGCTCCCGCACGATCCCGGCCAACTCCGGCACCACATCCGACTCGTAGTTGCCGCAGGCGGCCGAAGCGTCACGCTTGCGAGCGACAAGGAAAATGCTTGAAGCTAGAGCAGATGCATCATGCGCTCTGAGACGTCCTTTCGTTTCTGTATCAAGCGGCCAAGCCTCATCAACGAGAAAACCAGCCAAGCGCAAAGCGTCAATTAGAGTTGCCCATCCTAATGTGGTCTTGTGAGCGTAGACAACTATTAGAGGCCCGCCTGTTTTTAGCGTTCTGAACGATTCGCTAAAGACACGACTCATCGCATTTTCGTAAGCCGCATTTGCAACGCGCTTGTTTCCACCATGTCTCGCGGCATCAGCGACCGCTTCTGCCTTTTTTGGAGTGCCCATTCCGGCAAAATGTTCTGGCATTCTACAGCCGATACTTCTCTTCAGCCAGACATAAAAGAAATCGGATATATTGGCATAAGGAACATTGTCATAATAAGGGGGATCAGTAATAATCGCGTCAAATAACTCCTTCTCGTAAGGTAATTCTGAGGCGTTACCACGAGTAACATTACAGTTGCCGCGAAAATTCAAGTCATCAATATTGACAAGCACCTCTTTAAATACACTAGACCACGAAGCAATTGTAGGGTTAAAAGGATTTGCTTCTGCGAAATCCCAACTCATTGGCAGTGCTTGTCTAACAAAGGTGTTTTTGATCCCCCTACCTCCGTCGGCAAGAATAACGCAAAGAACAGAATTCCTATCAGCTTGTTTGTCCAACGTTGCAGCAAGGAACGACAATATGGCAAGAGATCGATCAAGAGAATATCGGCATGCTTGCATTTTCTCATCAGCCCGACGAATATTCGCGGCAAAAGTCATTAAACTCAGAAGTTGACGCTTACTAAAAAGATCTCCATGAGAATTTAGACCGTAAAGCGGAGTCCAACAGCTATTCTTCGCATCCGTAACGATCGGCTCACCGGGACAGTCAATTCTTGCGGCCGCACACAGACTCATAAGCCGTTTAGCGGAAACTTCTTCTTTGGGGAAACTGTCGGGCATCTGATATGAAGCAACATATGTTTTGCCTTCGCGTTTGTGATGAATGGCCAATAGCGCCATTGCTTGAAAACCCAGACTCTTTGAACAGCCTTCCGCCTTTACGTAATCGCTATCCGCAACGGTGCCACAGAAAGGACAAGTCGCATTACCTGCTTTGGAAAACGCTTCGGGATCGAAACCCAGCCCCTTCTCGGTCTTAGCCTCCACAACCTCGAAACGAACCTGTTTCTCGCCCTTGGGCGCGATCATCTTCAACGCCACGTAGCGGTCTTTCTTCTTGCAGAGCCATGTCTGTTTCACCAGCGGAACGGTCGCGCCGCAGGCGGGATTCTTGCAGGTGACGGTGCGGGTCCAGAGATAGGCGACCGGCTGGAGGTATCCAGGCGGGAGAGAGGCAGAGGCCGGAGACCGGCGGTCGGAGGCCGGAGAGAGACGCATCTGGTCGTCCTCGGCGAACCCCATGACCATCTGGGGCGGGGCGAATGGGTCGTCCTTCGCGGCCGGCGTTCCGGCGTCACCGCGCGCGATGACCCATTCGCCGGTCTTGCGGTCGAACGCGATGGGCGGACGCGCCCCTTTATACTCAGGATCGGGGATCGGCGGGTAGAGATCGCCGATCTCGCACTTGACCTTGCGCAGGACCCATTCGCCCCAGTAGCGCACCTCGTCGGCGAGCCCGCCCCACGTGGGGTTGCCATCCTTGTCGGCGGGGCCGGTCATGCCGCTGTCGGCCGGATCGGGCTTGCCGAACTTCTGAGGATAGACCAGCGTGCAGAGCTGGATGATGTGGGCGACGGGGTTGAGATCGTTGGCATAGGCTTCGCAGCCGAGGCGCAGGGCTTCGAGCGGGATGGCCCCGCCGCCGGCAAAGGGGTCCAGAACGCGCGGGCGCGGGGCGCGGCCGGCGAGAATGTCGTCGAAGGTGACGGCGTCGCCGACAAACTTGAACTCGTCGACCCAGCCCGGTTTTCCGGTCTTGCCGGAGCGCCAATCGGCCAGCTCCTCGGTGAGCCGGTCGGCGTGGGCGAGGAGGATGTGGCGCTCGGCCTCACCGACGGCGCGCCCGATGGAGGCCTTCTCCTCGGGCTTGGAATCGCTGGGATAGCGGCAGAGGCTTTTGACAAAACGCGCGGCGTTGGCGCGGCCGAGGGATTTCTTTTTGTCGTCCGACCCGCCGTTGGGCACGAAGCGCGAGGCGGGCACGAGCGCGCCGTAGACGGCGGCGCGGCAGGCCACGAGCGGCCGCCGCGCCCACCAGAGGTGCAGGGTCGAGATGTGCCCCTTGCGGACGGATTTTTCCCGGCTCGCCTCGGCGGATATCGCCTCGATGGGCAGGAAGTCTTCGATCAGGCGTTTGTCGTCACTCATGCGGGAACCTCAGGTTGAAGCAGATGAGCCCAGACTTGGTGCGTGTGCGGTGTTGCGCTGTACCCAGGGCTGAAGAAACGAAGGATGTCTTCAATCGCAATCGGGCTGTTCTTGTGATCTTTCAATCGGACCAGAGCATTCGCGTAAAGGTTCTTGCGGCTTTCGCAAGCCTCTTCTATGCCCCAAAGCGGACGGTACTTGAGATCATGAATAATCGTGTGTATGAGCATGATGTAGTACGTGTGCAGGTGCTGAATGAGCTGGCGCATACCTTGCACCGACCGGCCGCGGTGCATGACGTAGTTGCGGGCCCTATAGATGCGGCGAAGCTGCCAATCCAATTTCTGCTTGTGCGAGGCCAAGCGTTCTTTCATCACAGTGGGCTCACGATAGGTCATCTTCCAAAGAAGATTAACCTTATGCACCAAGATCGGTTGGTCACCAACCAGCGACAGCAGAGCCTTTATCAAATCCCCGTCGCGTTTGTCTGTCAAACATTGAAGGACATCATATACATCGAACTTGCTCGCGTTCGAACGCGCCAGTTGCGGCAGGAGGGTGGCTTTATCAGACGGCTTCCAGTGAGCGCGCATGGCGATGGGCAGCGCCTTTGCAACGGAAACGGGGTATTCCGTAGTGAGAATGGTCGAGACATAGTCGGACAAGCGATCGATCATGCTGCCTGTTCCAGAAGGTATCAGGATTTCCAAGGCAATCCAGAGGTTGACGAGCCGCGCTTCGTCGGCGGTAGCCTCAGTGAAATGCCTGTGATACAGCAACGAACTCCGCAGGACATCGCGCTGCGTGGGGTTTTTGAGGTTTTCGATCAGCTTCAAGGTGTCAGCAGTGGCCTGCCCCGGTTTGCTTGCGTGGCGGATATAGGTCAACCGTGACGCGTCCGACGGGATTTGCTGTCGCGTGTTATGATCCTCGTCCAGAACGAGAGCCATGTGGTCGCTGTTCCACGAAGCGCCCTTGCCCTTGTGCGGTTGATAAAGCCTGTTCAGCGACAACAGCCCGCAGAGCTCGTGCTCGGCGCATGCACGCGCAGCGTGCATGTCCTGGGCCTGAACGCGGATTGAGAGTATGGATGCACTGGTGTCTTGGTCAAGAAAGGCTTGGTCGACAGGGTCCGTAAAAGCCGCGCGCGCGTCGGTCATCGTCGCGATTCGCGATTCGATGGGCGGCAACGGTTTGGTCCAGCGCACAAGGAAATGACAAGTGAAGTTTCTGGATTTGCCCGAAAAATCGGCCAGCAACCGCTCGATGCGCAGAGGAAAATCACCTTGAGCGCTATCCGTCAATCCAGCGACGGACTCCCGCAGCGCAGGCACAGAGTAACCTTTGGCCAGCAGGCTGGCGGCCAACGACATCAACAGATGACACAGCTCGTGGTTCTTGTCACCGACCGGGTTGCGTACCAATGACACGATCTCCTCACGAAGTCGGTCTTCATAGCCAATCAGATGCCCCTCAATCACGGAGATACGGCGGAGGGTCTGTTCAAGATCGTGCCGTTTCGCGTCCTTGATTCCCGTATCATAAGTCAATGTTTCCAAAAGGCTTCGAACGAAAGGAAAGTGATTCTTTATGATCGGGTCGACCTTCGCGATAGCCTTCAGTTCATCGAGCACCGCCCCAAAATTATGGTGGCTAACCGGCGTATGGACGATCACATGAACGGAATCGGACAATTCAGCCAACAAGGTGTGCACGTTTGACGTCTGCACCTGCCAACTGTCGTAGGTGTCTTCATCAAACAACTCGTGCCACCGCTGCACAAAGAACTTGTGCAAGTTGTGCGTAATCCCGTACGCCGTCCACTGCTCATTTGTCGGCAGAAACATCATTGACAAATTACCCCCGCATGTGAAACACTACACACCATTGAATTGACATTACAGGAGCCTGGCACCTGCTGTTAGTGGCTTTATGCCCATGCAAGTCCCTTGGCTCCTTTTTTATTGTCTGTCGCGTACTCATGCAATAAGCGGCGTGTCGTTTCAGCGTTGTCGTGAAGTCAGTCTATTTCAAGCTGTTTAGGCTTCCAAACCTCTGAGACCAAGTCAATCAGCATGGTCTGACGGTTTACGATGGCCTCGGCTGACCACCCCGAGAACTCCAGCAACTTCTCGTTGATCCGCGTCACCGACGAATTCTTGCCCACCGGCGTCAGCCCGGCGATGCTGCTGGTGAGATAGTACTTGCACTTGGCGTATTCGATCTTTTTGCGCTCGAAGAAACTGTTGCTGGCGACGATATTGAGCGGTTTCTCCAGCAGAGTGAGGTTGCCAAGCCTGATCTTGTACTCGTTGTAAGGCGCCTGTGGATTCTTTGCCGTGAAGTCGTCGTACAGATCCTTCTCCGGGTTGTTCGGAAGAATATGCTCGATCTGCAAGACCGTGTACTCGCCTAGCGAGCCGGCGGCTGTCAGGCCTTTGTAGGCCATGTCCACGTGTTGCGTGAGTTTGGCCAGCAGGTAGCGCGTGCGGTACTGCTGCATGGAGTAGAGCGTGTAGCGCTTCAGGGCGTCGGTCAGTTCGCCGGACTTCGCGGACAAGTTCTTCTGGAAACGGTCCGCGACAAAGGCGCTGAGCTGACGTTTCTGAGCCGCCGTGTCCGACAAGGCGGCGATCTTCCGCAGTTCATCCGCCCAGAGCGAGAAGTTGCGCTCCAGGTCTCGGGACGGCGTCTTTGTGAAGATGTAATAGAACAGGAAACATTCCAGTTGGGTCAAAAAGTAGTCGAAGAGAGTCTTCGGAAGGTTGCCGGCCGCAAGCAGAAGCACATAATGAAGACTGAACGCGTTGCCGCACAGCCGTTTCAGGTTGTCCATGGCGACGCTGGGCTTGCCGTCGTTGCCATGTCCCTTGGCGTAACCCAGATAGAGCTCGACATTGCGGACGATTTTGCGGACGAATTCGAACGGTTTGGTCGGATACTCGCATAGCGCGGCGTTCTTCTTGTCGGTGAACCAGTCGTAAATCTCGTCTTCCCGCACGACCGGATCGCGACTCTCCTTTTCGTTGCGCTGAATGCCAATCTGATAGTTGGCCATCAGGAAATAGCGCAGAAAGCGAAGCGGCTTCTCTTTGGCCGACTCCAGCGGCTTGGTGATCTTCTTCCACTCGTCCTTGAGTTTCGAGAACTCGTCCGCCTTGACATGCGTAAAGAGCAGGTTTTTGAGCAGGTCCATCGGATTCAGACCGATGCCGCGCTCGTTGATCGTCTCGAAAATCTTGAGGGCGCTGCTGACATCGGTGGATATCTGGATGAAGACCACGTTGTTGGCGAGATAGCCCCAATACCGGCGGAGTTTGGCCGTGTCCTCGTAATTGGCCTTGAGGTAACGGTAAAGCGTGCCGTAGGCGTTGATGAGGTTCTCCAGCGAGCCGTAGCTCGTTATACCCGCCGCTTGGATTCCGGCCCGCGTGGCCTGCGGATCAGCATCCAAGGCAACAATCTTCGCCATCAACTCGGCCGCATTCTCGTAACGGGGTTCGAGTTTGAGGCACGTGCAGGTGTTTCCGTCGCTCGCGGTGTAACTCGTCGAGATCAGCCCGGCAATCGTCTGGCATTGCTGCTCGCCCCGGAACAAGTTGCGAAGGGCCAGCAGCAGAAGATAGAAGGTCGTGAGACGCTGTTGCCCGTCGATGACCTCAAAGTGGTTTTTCTCAGCTTTTGGGGCAACGATGACGGTGCCGACAAAGTATTCGCGCGAGGAACCGCCGTCGATCTGCTCATTGATATCGTCCAAGAGCTGCTGGACTTCCTTATCCGTCCACACGTATTCACGCTGGTAGTCGGGCACCGTGTAGAAGCACTCCCTGAATGCCTCTTCGACGCTGTATTTGTAATTCGCTATCTTGGCCATAGACGGCAGCTTCCTATTTTCGATCACATGGAAGAGCAACTTTCATCACGGCCTCCGCCGGGATGTCAAAGAACCTTGCGGCGACAACGGGTTTGGCGGCGTGCTCAAGTACCGCCGCAGGGTTCTGAATCATGATAGGCATCGGGTCGGGATTCTGCAAGGGATTCCAGACCACATAGAGCCAATAGGAATCGCCGAGCTGCTGCGCCTTGTACCACTCGTTGGTGGTGAGCCTGATGGGCTGGCCTTTCTTGCGGCCCTTGACCTCGATGCGGCGCACCCCTGTGGAGGGGTCGCGATAACCGGTCTGGGGGTTCGCGGGACCGAGGCTGCGGATATCGAAGCCGATCTTGAGGTGACCGACCCGCTCGGTCTCCCAGCCCCGTCCGGTCTCGTAGGCGATGACCACGTCCTCGGCGGCCAGCTCGATCTTACGTTTGGTATCGGGGTCGAGGTCGTCGGCGGCTTCAGGCATGTTCACGATGTCGGTTGCGGCACAGACGACAGCGGTCGCGACGTGACGCAGGGGGCCATGGCGGGCGATCTCAAGACGCCGGAGTCCATCGAAACGCTGCTGCTTTGTCCGCTGAAGATCGGCCAGGTCGTTTTCGGCCCGCTGACGTGCCACGGCTATGTCCGGAGAGGCGGCCTCGCGGGCGCGGAGCGACATAACCCTGCTTTGAGCAGCGCGGATACGGGCGTCAAACGACTTGTCGAGATAGTCCCGGCAGACCGTGACGAAATGCTGGCGCTCTTTTTGAGCGAGCTCGCGGCGCTCCGCCTGATAGGTCGCCTTGAGGAAATCGGCGGCGAGCGCCGGATCGAATCGGGGCGTGGTGGACGGCGGGGACGGATGAACAGGAAGGTCTAAAAGGATGTCGGCTGGGATCACCGAGAATCTGACCGCAGCTGTGTCAGCATCGCGCTCTTCGCGAACGGCGACCAGTTCGCCATAAAGTGTTTGTGTGTCGCCTTTTGTGTTCTGGCCCCGCACAGACAGCTCGAAGAAGTGTATCAGGTATGGGGCAATGGACGCAGGATCGGTAAAGTAAGCCGCTCCCCCTACGAACGGCGCCAAGCGCTCATTGAGCTTTTCGTCTACAGCGCCATACAACGGATGTCCCGGCCCGAGCAGAACGGCATCGAGGTGCTGATCCTGCTCCAGATGCGTTTTGTGGAAGGTGAGCTTGCGGTAGGTCAGGTCGGACTTGCCGAGACGCCGGACGGATTCCAACCGGTCGGATCGAAGATCGGCCAAGACGTGCTCGACGCGCCAAAGACCGTCGGCACGCGGTTCTAGTTTGAGGCCGATCTCTTGGGCCGCTCGCACGAACTGTTCCTCGACGTAGCGCGGCATGAGGCGGCGCTCTTCAGCTTCGACATTCGTCTTCTGAAAGCCGGAGAAGTCGACGCTGGCGCGGGCGAGGGCGATGCCTGTGGCTTCTTCGTATCGCTGCAGGCGGTTCGGATCGACATTCTCGATTTGGTCCAGATACTCATCAAGGCGGCGCGGATCATGAGCCGCCTCCCGGAGCATTTCAGGAAGGTTGACATCGTTGAGTGATAGCACTTCCCCCACGACATCGAACACGCGGTCCGCCAGAACAAGGCGCATCTGCTCCAGCTTCGCGAGTAACCGCTCCAAAATACGGCCCTCGATAATCGGTTGCCCCTCTTCGGACTCAGAGGCCACAAAATTGAAGACGTGGCATTCGCGTTCCTGACCGATGCGGTGGATTCTGCCAAGGCGCTGCTCCAGACGGGTCGGGTTCCACGGCATGTCGTAGTTCAGCATGAGATGGCAGAACTGTAGGTTAATCCCTTCGCCAGCCGCTTCGGTCGCTACGCAGACATGTCGTGAAACCCGGAAATCTTCCTGCGCCCGCTTCCGTTCGTGGGGGTTCATCCCGCCATGGATTTCGCAAGTCGTATACCCCCATCGCTCCAGGTGCTCGCGCAGGTAGTTCAGCGTATCTCGATGTTCGGTGAAGATCAGCAGCTTGCCTCGGCCGTCGTGAAGTTCTTGAAACTCTGCTTTGTGCAGACACGCCTGCAGCGCCGCCAGCTTGGAATCCGACTCCGCGCCTTTTTCTTTCAGCTTTTGCGCGCGAGCTGTGATTTCTGACAATGCGGATATTTCAGTGCGCAACTGGTCGAGCTCGATGGCGGAGGACGCCTCGTCGGTCAGCAGATCCCTCTGATTCTCGTCTAAGTCGTCCTCTTCCTGTTCCGCATCCGCGAGCCGGCCCTGTAGTTGGGCCAGACGTTTGGCGCGTTGAGCCGGCGGAAGAGATTCGAGTTCCTGAAGCAAATCCTTCTGTTTGGCCAGTCGACGGCTCAGGGACTGAAAGATCGCCATGGTGGAACTGGCCAACCTGCGCTGAAACACGGTACGGGCCAAGGCGACGCTTTGCTTCTTGCTGCCGCTGGCTTGCGGCAGAAACTCGTTGATATAGGCTGTGACCGCCTTGTACAAATCGTATTCCTCGCGGTTCAGGCGAAACGTCATGGTATGGGCGAAGCGATCAGGGAAGAGCCGTCGCCCCTGTAAATCTTTCAAATCCTCTTTGAGGCGGCGCAACGCCCAAGGGCAATCGGGGCCAAGCTGGAGGATGTCCCGACGGATTTCCCCAGATTTAGCCGCAAGTTTGTGGGGTTCGGGAAACAGATCGGCGTCCAGCAGGCGCACAAAGTGGGCGAAACGATCATCATCACCGTGATGCGGGGTCGCGGTGAGCAGTACGACGTGGTCGGCCTGGGCCGTCAGCTTCTCTGCAAGCTGGTACCTTTTCGTTTTATCGGCTTCGTCGCCACGTGTTGATGACTTCTTCGTATGAGCACTGCACTTGTGGGCTTCGTCGATGATGACGAGATCCCAACGCTGCTGCCATACGCGCTCGCGGACATCGTCCTGCTTGGCGTAGTCGATAGACGCGACGACTTGGGGACTGCGTTGCCATGGGTTGGTGAGCTGCTGCTGGTCTACGGCGGAAAATATGATGTTGAACTCCTCGCCGAACCATCGCTGCATTTCGTCCTGCCATTGAATGGTTAACGGGGATGGGCAGAGAATCAAAACGCGCTCGATGGCTTCCCGCAGTTTGAGTTCCTTGATCAAAAGCCCGGCCATGATCGTTTTACCGGCACCCGGATCGTCGGCCAACAGGAAACGTAACCGCGGTTGCGGCAGCATCTTGAGATAGACAGCCTCGATCTGATGCGGCAGCGTGCGAATTCCCGACAGGCTGACGGCAAAATGAGGGTCGTGCGTGTAAGCCAGACGGATACGGGCTGATTCAACCAGAAGACGGAGTTGCTCAGCATGGGCAGGAGCGCGAGAGTCGCCACTGGTGGCATTCGTATCGATCAAACCCTGAGCCTCTTCCTCCGAGATAAAGGTCTCATCCAAAGTGCCGCTCTGCAACCGGACACGGCACTCGAAGCCACTTCCAAGAGGGCGTACGCCCTCCAAAGTGACCGGATGGTCGAAGTGCCCCGGTAAAACGACCTTCTGCCCTACCGGCAATTTAGATGGTTCAATCATCATCAACACGTCCCATTTCAGTCGATTATGTTACCATTGAGATAGGGCTATAGCTAGAGCAAAAGGCCTTTCTAACCGAGCAGAGTGCTACAGAATCGAAATAGCATTATGGGCGATATTATTGGCGGCAGCAATAATCCGCACGTTTGACAGTTGTCGCCTTTACAGCGTTTCTGGCAAGTGGTATTTTTGTGCAAGACAAAGGGACAGGTCTTTAGAAAAGAAACGGTTGCGTCGTGCGGGTGCGGGTTGGTAGACTGAAGG
>MWEJ01000031.1 GCA_002071025.1 Verrucomicrobia bacterium ADurb.Bin070
GGTCCGCATTCCGCGCGACCGCGAGACGCTACAGCACGTCACCCTGCAAGGACTCTACCCGTGCGGCGAGGGCGCGGGCTACGCCGGCGGCATTCTCTCCTCGGCTATCGATGGCGAGAACTGCGCCGAAGCCGTCGCCCGCGCACTCGACGCCTCGGGCCATACGAACCCATCATGAAACCTCAACCCCCCGCATCTCCTGAACGTCGCGCCCTGCTGCAGGCTGAGATCCGCCGCGACATCGTCGCGCGCCAAGACGGTTATCGCGAGAAAGCGCTGCGCATCCTGCCGCACGTCTGCGCAAGCTGCGGCCGCAGTTTTGACGGCAAGCGCCTCAAAGAGCTGACCGTCCACCATAAGGACCACAACCACAACAACAATCCGCCGGACGGCAGCAACTGGGAACTGCTCTGCATCTACTGCCATGACCATGAGCACGAGAAGACCCTGCTGGGCGGCTACTATGAAGGCGCACGCGCCCAAAAGGACACCCTCAAGCCGTCGATCTTTTCTCAGTTCTCCGCACTCGACAACCTGATCCCAGCCAGCCCTGAGACCGACTCGCCGGGGGAACAACCATGAAAACTGCCTTGCCCCGCCGCAGCTTTCTCACGCGCACGCTCGCCGCGGGCACTGCGGCGGCAGCCCTGCCGGCGCGGCGCGTGCGCGCCGTGACCGCCGGACCTGCGCCGTCCATCACCGTCCGCACGCTCGGCACCGGAGCAGCCGACCACGACTGGAAACGGATCGGCGAGCCCGGTGTGCGCGGGTCCGCTGCGACGCTGATTGACGGGCACGTCCTGATCGACTGCGGCACCACCGGCTACACAAACCTGACACGTTTCGACATCCCGCCGCGCGCGCTGACCGATCTGCTGATCACCCATTCGCACGGCGACCATTTCGCCCCCGACCAGATCTTCAACGTGCTGGAAGCGCGCGGTCCCGACCTGCCGCCGCTCGGCATCTGGGCTTCGCCACAAGCCCTCGCCACGCTTGCGCGCGCGCAACCGGGCCGTTTCGCGGCGCATCCGCTCGTCGCCGGCACGGTCTTCGACGTAGGCCGGCTGCATGTCACCGCGCTGCCCGCCAACCATCTGCTGCCCGACCCCTCAGAACAAGCTCTGCACTTCCTGATTGAGACGCCGTGCGGAACCCTGCTCTACGCGCTTGACGGCGCCTGGCTGCTCAAGCAGGCGCGCCTCTTAATCGGCAAGCGGCGCCTCGACATGATCATTTGGGACGCCACCGTCGCGCACAGCGGCGATTTTCGCGCCTTCGAGCACAACGATCTCGCCATGATTGGGCTGATGATGGCGTCGCTCACCACGACCGGCGCCGCCGACAGCAGGACCGTTTGCGTGTTGGATCACATCGCCCGCACCCTGTGGCCGGCCGATCCCCAAGAGGCCGAAAAGCTCGCCTCAGACCGCGGCTGGACGCTCGCCGCAGACGGCGTGCCCCTTCATCTGCGCCGCGCGCCACAGCAGCGCGTGCCGGCGGTCATGCCCTGACCTTCTGCAGGCTGCCGGTCAATGCGAACAGCACGTTCTCTTCGGTGATGATGCCCGCCACCGTGCCGGCTTCGCGCTCACGCACCAGAACCATCGGGTGACGGTGCTTGCGCATCAGTGGCAGCACATCGTCCGCGCGTTCGTCGGCATTGACAAAAAACGGCGCCTCCATGCCGTCTCTGGCCAGCGTGGCATCGGGATCAGGATCGCGAACCAGAAGCTCCACCACGTTCAAGACACCGACACATCGTTCGCCGTTCTCGCTGAACACCGGTAGACGCGCATGTCCGGAATCGCGTACCGCCTGAAAACAGGTGCGAAGCGGCACATCCGCGCGCACCGTGGTCACGCGGCTCAGCGGTGTCATGATCTGAGCAGCCGTCTGCGCCTGTAGCGTCAGCACGCGATTGATCATGAGGCGTTCAAACGCCGTGATACGCGAGCCGTCCTTCGCGTCACTGACCACATTCTGGATATACTCGCGCGTCATGAGGAAGCGTTGTCCGGCACCTTTTCTGGTGTCAGGCACCAACCAACGCGTCACAAACAGAATGGCGGTTGTCAACGGCACCAGCATGCAGTCGACCACATGAAAGGCGCGAGTCACCAGCAGGGTACGGCGCAGCGGGCGCGTGGTGAAAAAGAGTTTAGGCAGATATTCACAGAACCACAACATCAGAAAGGCCATCACGACAGCCCAAGCCGCCTGCAAACCGCTGCTGCGCGGAAAACAACTCTGGGCCAAGCTGGCCGACAGCGTGGACAACATCACGTTCACAAGATTGTTGCCGACCAGAATCGTGGCCAGGCAGCGCTGCATGTCGCACAAATAGCCGTGCAGGAGCACCGCCGGCTTCAAACCGGCGCGCACAAGGTGCATCAACCGCGCATGGTTGAGCGACAGCATACCCGACTCAGTCCCGGAGAAAAATGCCGAGGCCAGAAAGCAGAGAACGATACCGACGATGTGGAGTTCAGCCTTCACAGCTCGCCTCCCTCGTCCAGGCCTTCGAGCAACAGGTCGTCACTCGCGGAGAGCTCGAGCGCGTCATCCACCGGCCGTTCCAGCACCTCGAGTTGTACGGCGTCGATCCGACGCTTGCGCAGTCGCCGGACCGTCACGCGGCATCCTTGCGCCACGACGCACTGCCCCGCCTGCAACAGGCGTCCGGCGTGAAACGTCACCCATCCTGCAATCCGGTCCGCATCATCCGCTTCAAGGTTCAGATCCAGCTCGTGGTTCACTTCTTCCAGGCTCACGGTGCCATCCATCAGCCAGACATCCGGCGCGACGCGGCGGATCGGCGAGTTGGCCTCTTCCGTTGCCGGCGTGACGGGATCGGTGATCAACTCCAGAATATCGCCGCGCGTGATCAAACCTGCCGTGCCGCCGTATTCATCCAGCACGCACGCGATGTGCTTGCCGCTCCGCTGGAAAGTCACGAGCAGGTCGTCAAGCGACACATTCTCGGGCACGAACAAGGCTTGGCGCGTGGCTTTGCGCGCGTCATGCGCGGGATCGAGCAGAAACTGAACCGTATCCAGAAACCCTTCGATCGCATCAGGGGTCCGCACATAAACCGGCAGATAGCGGTGCCCCGCACGGTGAGCGACCGCAACTTGCGTGTCGACCGGCGTATCGAGATCGATGCCGACCATATCCACACGCGGCGTCATCTCGTCGCTGGCCATCAACTCCGACAGCCGCAGGATGCCGTCGACCATCGAAGCCTCTTCAGCATCGAGCACTCCTTGTTCCTCGCCGACCTCAACCACGGTGAGCAATTCGTCATTGGAGAGCGCGCGGCGCTCGCGGCGCAACGATTTCTTAAAGATGCGCGACCCGGATGTCAGGACAACATTGAAGGGACGCAGCAACCACAGCCAAAAGAGGAGCAGCCTGCAGCACACCGGCGCAAGCCGCTCGGCATGACTGATGGCGATCCGCTTGGGCGTCACTTCACCGAACAGCAAAAGACTGACCGTCATGAACGGAATGGCGACCACCTCACCCCAGCGCGGGATCAGGCTGTCGATCACCATGTAGCCCAAACTGGCGATCGCAAAATTGACCAGCGAATTGCCGACCAGCAAGGTGGAAAGGGTCAGCGCCGGATCAGCCAGCAGCGTTTCAAGGCGCCGGCCTGCCGCCGCATGCCGGTTGCGTATGCGCTGGACCTGGATCGGCGACAACGAGAACAAGACCGTCTCGCAGCCAGAAAAAAAGGCTGAAAGCACGAACAAGCCTAATAAAGCAGCGCCGCATCCCACCGTGACTAAAGGATTCATGGCTTGGAAACGTCATCCACAAACAGCTTGGTACGGTGACCGCTGTTCAGGGTCTCGATCTCCATATCGCGGATCATCCAGCGGTCATCCATTTTCTTGACGCGCTGCACCCACATTTTGCGCACGGGATTGCCTTGCGGATCAAGCTGCTCAACCTGCATCAGGCAACGCAACTGACGGTCCACCCAAATCCTCACGGCCGAACAGCCGGGTATTGGGCCCGGAGGAACCGCCACCAGAATGTCGCAATCGCGTCCGTTGTGGCTGTCGCCGCGCGGCTGATCATCAAATCGCACATCCTGCCACCAGAGAAAATCCAGTGTCAGATCCATCCAGGTCATGTCCGTGCCCCGGATACGACCGGCGTAGGAGGGAGAGTCCACGAGTTTTTGCTCCGGACCTTCATACAGTTGGATCCGCGCCGGCTGTCCGGGCGGCCGCGTCAGCACCGCGCGCTCGACCAGTCCCGTGCCTTTCGGATCGAGCAGCAGCACCTCGGCTGCGGGGGGTCGCGCACCCCACTCCATCATGAGCTTGAACGGCTGCTCCATCAGCACGATGCCGCGCAATTTGCGCACGGTGAGCGTCCCCTTCAGCAAGAGTGGCTCGGTCGGGATCAGCCGTGTGCACGCATTGAGCGTCTCTGCGGCTGTCAACTTTTCTTCTGCGGCAGCCTGCTCGGTGGCTGGCCGCTCTCCCACCGCTGACAAGGCAACCTGCAGCGGCAGCCCCAGCCCGATCACAACGAGATGCAAGGAAGTTTTCAAACGTACCTCGGAGCGCCCATGTCCATCATGTTGCGCATTGAAAGCATCTTATAGCATAATACGTCTTCTACCGCAAGGATGTGGTCGTTGATGCGTCATCGTCGTGCTCGTGCGCATAATCCCATTCTGGCACGCAGACGCTATTTCAACGTCGCCATGAAGACCCGCGCTTGGTCGCGTGTGGTGAGCCTGCCCTCCAGTTGCGCATCATACAGAGCGCGCAGCAGTTCGCCCATGCGCGGCCCCGGGGCAATGCCCCATGCCACCAGATCACGGCCTCGCACCAGCGGCGGCGGCAGCACGGGTTCGGCACGGTACGCCTCGAACGCCGCCTTCAGAAACAGCCAGGGCCCAAACAATTTGTTACTGTGTTGAATGTCCGCACGCATGACCTCCAGCAACACGGGAAAAACAGGGTTCCCGATAAAACGCCGCAGGGTGGCAGGGCGCATCTTTTCTGCTTCAACTCCCTGCATGTGGCCGGCCACAACCGCCTTGACCTGCTCCACCCGCGCGGCCGGCTGCCGCAATCGCGTCAAGATCGCTTCGGCCATCGCCGCACCGACCGGCGCATGGCAGGGGAAGCGGATCAGAGGTTCGCCGCCCGCCGCATCGACTTCGCGGCAGAACGTCACCGGCTTGCCGATGTCGTGCAGCAGGAGCGACCACGCCAAGACCGGATCCCGTGGCGCCGGGACCTCATCCAGCATCAGGCAGGTGTGCGTCCAGACATCACCCTCGGGGTGATAACGGGGCGGCTGTTGGGTGCCGTGCAACGCCTGGACCTCGGGCAGGAACTCCCGCAGCAGGCCGGTCTCGCGCAACAGATTGAGACCGACTGACGGACGCGGCGATTCACACAGCAAGCGTGTCATTTCAGACGCGATGCGCTCGGCGCTGACACGCGCAAGCCAGGCCGCATGTGCCGCCACCGCGGCCTGCGTCGCCGGGTCCAGCGTGAAATCCAGCACCGACACGAACCGCACGGCGCGCAGCATGCGCAGATGATCCTCGCGGAAACGGGCGGCGGGATCGCCGATCGCCCGGATCACGCGCGCCGCAAGATCCTGCACCCCGCCCACTTCATCACGGACAACGCCGCTGAACGGGTCGCAGAACAAACCGTTCACGGTAAAATCGCGGCGTGCGGCATCTCCTTCCGGCGTCGCAAAACACACACCCGACGGATGCCGACCGTCCACGTACGCGCCGTCGGTGCGGAAGGTGGCCACATCAAAGGAAAATCCGTCGCGCAGAACCAGCACCACGCCAAATGCCTTGCCAACCGCCACCGTATGCCCCACAAAGAGCGCCTCGACCTGATCCGGAGTGGCGGAGGTCGCAACGTCGATGTCTTTGAACGGCCGGCCCAGCAGCGCATCCCGCACGCACCCGCCTGCAAAAAGCACGGCGTGGCCAGCCTCAGCCAGCCGCGCCGCCACCGCACGCGCCGCACGCAGCATGGCAACGTCACATGTTGTAAAATCGACCGTCATCGCTGTGACTACCCCCATCCCAGCACGACGCCGGCGCACGCGCCGCCCAGCAGGATATAGACCGGCGACACCTTGCTGAATGCCGTCAGCCCGAAAGCGGCCGCCGCGATCGCCGCCAGACGCAGATCCGGCACACGGCGGAACACGTCGTGCCAAGACTCGCCCCACAACGCATGCACCAGCAGCAACACCGCCGCTGTAATGACCAGACCGGTTACCAGCGGACGCAAGATGTCAAAAATCCGCATCATGCAAGGATGCGTGCGGTTCTTGTTCCAGAACGCACCGAACAGATTGATGCAGAGCAAAGAGGGTGCGCAGACGGAAAGCGTACCAACGATCGCCCCGACCATCGCCAACGCCACCGATCCCGAAAAGGCATCGGCGATCACGCGGTACCCGACAAACGTTGCGGTATTCACCGATATCGGCCCGGGCGTCATCTGAGCGATCCCGAGAATATCCAGGAATTGTTGGTTATCAAGCCAACCGCGACGCACCATTTCATGCTGGATAATGGGGATCATCGCCAGACCGCCACCGACCGTCAGCAGCCCGATCTTGAAAAACGTGTAAGCAAGTTTGACAAAGAGATTCATCGCCGCCATGTCCCATAGGCAAACCAGCCCGCACCGGCCGCCACGCCGAGCAGAATCACCGTCACCGCGCTGACGCCGCAGACGAGCGTCAGGAACGTTACGCCCAGCGACACCACACAACCCAGATGCGTCGTGCGGCTGCGCGCAAACAAGGTGTAGGCCACCCCCAGCATCAAGCCGGCCACTGCCGGGCGCAAGCCCGACATCGCATCAGCAAGCAGAACCGACTCGCGCATTCTGTCGAACGCCACCGCGTACGCCAAAATCACAAAGAACGGTGCCGCCACCACGCCCAGCGTGGCCGCCACCGTCCCCGGGAAACCGCGCAGACGGTGGCCGATCAACATCGCGGTATTCACAGCCACCACGCCCGGCACCAGTTGTGCCATGGCGTAATAGTCCGCCATGTCCTCGAACCTGCACCACTTGCGCCGGTTGACCACCTCGCGCTCCAGCAACGGCAGCATGGCGTACCCGCCGCCGAACAACACGGCGCCGACTTTGGCAAAGCTTACGAAAATCTGCCGCAGCCGAACCCCCGGCCGCTCAGTCGTCTTCACTGTCACATCCCGATTCGCCATACCCTTTCAGCATGCACCATTGCCCCTCTGCCGGTCAATCCGGAAGGAACCCGGGTGATCGTTTTTACGTTTCCGCTGAGCACAGCGACCCGCTATACTGTCTCACGTGATGCCGCATCCCCTGCTCCAGGTCGACCAGCTTTCCGTCACGTTCCGGCGCGACGGGGTGCTGACCGTGCCCGTGCGCGATGTCTCGCTGACCGTGAAGGCCGGCGAGCGCGTCGCGATGGTCGGTGAAAGCGGCTGCGGAAAAAGTCTCACCGCCCTTTCGCTCACGCGCCTCCCGCCCACGGACCGCGCCCGCCTGCAGGGGCGCGTGCTGTTCGACGGCACGGACACCCTGACGCTCCCTTCCGACGCCTTGACCCGCGTGCGCGGCCGCGGCATCGCCTATGTCTTTCAGGACCCATCCGCCAGCCTCAACCCCGTCATGCGCGTGCAAGACCAGATCGCGGAGTGCCTGCCCGCTCTGTCGCGCACGGCACGCCGCGCCGCCTGCGTCGAACTCCTCACGCGGACCGGGCTTCCGGACCCCGCCCGCGCGGCCCGTGCGTTCCCGTGCGAACTCAGCGGCGGCCAGCAGCAGCGTGTCATGCTCGCCATGGCGCTGGCCGCGCGTCCCAAACTGCTGGTCGCGGACGAGCCGACGACCGCGCTCGATGTCACCACACAGCGGCAGGTGCTCGACCTGATCGACGCACTGGCCGACGCCGACGGCATGGCGGTGCTGCTGATCACCCACAACCTCGGACTGGTTGCCGGCCGCATGGCGCGCGTGTATGTGATGTATGCGGGGCACGTGGTGGAATCCGGCGCCGTGACCGATGTGTTGTCGGCCCCGCGACACCCCTACACGCGCGGCCTGCTGGCCGCAGTGCCGATGCTTGATGCGCCGCGCCACGCCCCGCTGCAAGACATCCCGGGGACCGTGCCGTCGCCCGACGCCTGGCCCGCCGGCTGTGCCTTTGCGCCGCGCTGTGCGCTGGCCGACGCACGCTGCCACGCCGAACAACCCCCTGAAGCAGACCTCGCCGACAGCCGCCGTTCGCGCTGCTGGCGTACACAACCATGCCCCTCTTGAACGTCCAGAACCTGCATGTCACCTACCGCACGCACGGCCAGCCGCCGGTCTGCGCCGTGCGCGGCGTCTCGCTGAACCTCGCCGCCGGCGAGTCGCTCGGCATCGTCGGCGAGAGCGGCTGCGGCAAGTCGTCACTCGCCCGCGCGCTGATCGGCCTGCAGCCGGCCAGTGCCGGGACGCTCGCGTTCGAAGGCCGGGCGGTTGACCGCCTCTCGCCTCGCGGCTTCCGAGAGTACCGGCGCGCGGTGCAGATGGTGTTCCAAGACGCCCCCGGTTCGCTCAATCCGCGCATGACGGTGCGGCAGACGCTGCACGAAGTTCTGCGCGTCCACCGCATGCGCCCGGCGGCAGCGCTCCCGCAGCGCGTCGCCGAGCTGCTGGACTTGGTGGGACTGCCCGCAACGGTGCTGGACGCCTTCCCGCGCGAAATCAGCGGCGGCCAGTGCCAGCGCGTCAGTTTCGCGCGTTGCTTAGCGCTCGAACCGCGCCTGGTCATCGCGGACGAACCGGTCAGCGCGCTCGACGTCTCGGTCCAGGCCCGCATCCTCAATCTCGTGCGCGACCTGCAGCAACGCCTCCATCTCTCCATCATCCTGATCTCGCACGACCTCGCCGTCGTCCGCAACATCTGCGACCGCGTGGCCGTGATGCACGACGGCGTGTTCGTCGAGACAGGCGTCGCCGCCGAGGTGCTCGACGCGCCCCGCCACGCCTACACGCGCACGCTGCTGGAGGCCGTGCCCGATGTCGGCCGCGCCTTGCAGAGACGCGAAAAGTGAAGCGGGGATGCGCTATACACACGTCCAATACACTTCGTCGGATACACTTAGTCGGACACCCTTCGTCGGACCCCCTTCGTCCAACAACTTAATGGTTGGGTGTCATTTTGAATGTTGGACGGCATACGAATCCAATAGATTCCGTATCATCTTTTGGTAAGCGGTTTTATGCAACCCGGCCTGTTCCTTGAAGAAGTCAAGGCTGGCTTTACTTAGTGGTCCCGTAGGATTTATCGATGATCTTCTGCCCCGTGCCGTCCGCGCTGCCTCCGCCGTTGTGAAGGAACCAGACGCTGACGGAATACCGGTCCCATTCGGGGACCTTCGGGTCGTCGGTGACCCGGATGTAATCGTTGACGCCGTCAAACGACATCGCGCCCCCGGCGTACCTCCCCCCGCTTGTCCAGCCGCATCCGGACTTTGTCCCCGTGTAATCGGCCCCGGCGGCATTCGGCACGGATGATCCGGGCGCCACGCTGAACGGGTAGTAGATCACTTCCGGCTTCGGGGGCAGCCCCCCGATCTCCCTCGCCAGGACCGTGTCCGCGACCACCCGGTCCACCGTGACGGTGCCCGCGCCTGCGCCGCCCGCCGCCAAGAGCAGCGCGCCCGCGCCGACCGCCGCCCTATATTTTTTGAACCCGCCGCATGCATCGTTCATCGCTTGATCTCCTTGAAGGCGGCGCGCGCCGCCCGGTTGCGTCTATGTTTATTCCGCCGTCCGGCCGTGCCCCGGAGAGAACGTCACGGGGCGCGTTCCTCGGCGCCGTCCCGGCACGGGGCGGCACGCCGGCCGAGCGCGACCTCGCCGTCGATCCGCACGTCCACGGCGCGCCCGCGCACGTCGAGCCCTCCGTCGAACGCGCCGCCCGTGACCACCAGCAGGCCGCCGCCGGCGAGGGCGGCAAGCCCCGCGGCCAGGCTTTTCTTGGGGCCGTCGTCCGGGGCGCCCGCAGCCCTGCACCGCGCGCGCCCGGTGCAGGCGTCGTCGCCGTCGCGCGCGTCAACGAAAACGGTCACGGGGCCGGCCGCCCCGCGCGTCCCGCCGCCGTCCGGCGCGGCGTCCGGTCCGGCGGTCTGGCCTGAAAGCGCCGGTGCCCCCCCGGCATCCCCGGATGCGGCGACGCCGGCCCCGGACGCCCCGCCGCCGCCTTCACCCGCGCGGGCCGCGCCGGCGTCCGCACGATCCTCCTCGGCAAGCCCGGACACGCCCTCCTCCGGCGCAACCAGCGTGACGGTCAGCGCCACGCGCGAGGGCCCGTAGCAGGCGCTCTCGACGCCGCCGGGGACCCCTCCGGGAAACGCGGCCTCAAGCGGCCAGCCGGGATCGTAGCCGTCGGGCGGCGGAAGCCGTCCCGCCTCCTGCCCGTCCGCGTTCAGAAAGACAGTCTCGCACGTCTCCCCGTCTTCGTAGAGCGTCACCGGCCAGACGGCCGCGCCGCCCGCGCCGGCGACGGGCACAAGCCCTTCGGCCAGCGCCAGCGCGTCCGCGCCCTCCTCTGCGGTATAGACGCGGAGCCCGGCGTCGGCCGTCACAGGGCCGGCCTCAACCGGCAGCTCGCGCGCCTGGGCCAGCCAAAGCTCCCGCCGCAGCGCCTCGGGCCCGCCGACGGACGGAATCCCGGCGCCGCCGTCCCGTCCGTACGCCCACGCGAGAGCGATCAGGGCCGCGCCGAGGACCGGCGCGGCGCGCGTGGCGAGCCATCCTAAAGATGTTTTCATTGTATCTCCATTAACATGGAAAGATTACATTTCGTTTTGAGTTTTGATTCACGATAGCCCAGCACGTTGCTTAACGTCAACCACTTTTTTTACTTTATGAAACTTTATTCATAAATCTATCGCTGTCAACGGGTTATCACGGTCGATAAAATCAATAGGTTTCCTGCAGCAGGCCTTCCCGTCGGTCACTCCGCCGCCTGGAATCGGCTGGAGACGGCGTTAGGCTGATGCGTTTACGGGGAACGGGAGGCGCAGGGTTGTTGAGGTACGGCGGGACGTCTCGGACCGCCGCGCGAAAGCCGGACGTCAGGCCTGCAGGGGGCGGTCCGGGGACGTCCCGCCCTACTTTGCCGGCCGCGCGACAACCGTGCACCGTCATTCACGTCGCGGACGCTTGTCCCTCCCGGCCCTTCGGAATTCCGCGATGAGACACCCGCACGCTTGGCCGCCGGGTGCTGCCACAGGCTGTCCTGAGATTGCGGGGCGGGACGCGGTTTGCTAGAGTGCTTCCCAAATAACGCATGGCCCCGCCAAACGATGGCGCGTGCCTCGCGTCGGGAGCATCGACGACCATGGCTGGCTGGACAAACATTCTGGATACCATTGGAAACACACCGCTTCTCAAACTCGATCAGATCGCTGACGGGCCGATCTTCGCCAAAGCGGAATATCTCAACCCGGGCGGCAGCATCAAAGATCGCGTGGCGCGTCACATGATTGAGCAGGCCGAACGGCGCGGCGACCTCAGGCCCGGCATGACCATCGCCGAAGCCACCTCCGGCAACACCGGCATCGGTGTCACCTTTGTGGGTGTTCGTAAAGGATACCGCGTCATCATCGTTATGCCGGACAACATGAGCGAGGAGCGGCGCAAGATTATCAAGGCCTTTGGTGGTGAACTGATCTGCACCCCGGCGGCCGAAAGCCTGAACGGCTGCCTCAGCAAACTCGACGAGCTGAAGCGCGAGATGCCCGACCTCTACATTCCGGGGCAATTCGTCAATCCCGACAACCCTGAGATCCATTACCTCACCACCGCACGCGAGATCTGGGAACAGATGGACGGACAGATCGACGCCTTTGTTGCGGGAATCGGCAGCGGCGGCACGCTCGCCGGCGTGGGCCGTTTCCTCAAAGAGAAAACCTCGGGCATCCGCATCGTGGCGGTGGAGCCTGCCAACGTCTCGGCCCTGCTCGGCCATGAGCCGGGCCTGCATCGCATCGAGGGCATCGGCGACGGCTTCATTCCCGACGTGCTGGACGTGTCGCTGATCGACGACGTGATCACGGTAACGGACGACGACGCGATCCGCACGGCGCAGTGTTTGACCCTGAAAGAGGGTGCGCTGGTCGGCACCTCAGCCGGTGCCAACGTCTGGGCCGCGCTTGAGACCGCGCGGCGCATCGGCGCGCACCGGAGGATCGTCACAATCTTGCCCGACCGCGCCGAGCGTTACTTCAGCACGGCGTTGATCTAGCGGCACGAGTCCTTGTTGCACGACGAGTTCGATTGGGCGTGTAGGATATCTGAGAGCGGAAGGTTACGATGAAACATGTACGAGAACACAGTGTCCTCAGGGTTGCAGTCAAGACAGCATGCGCCGTGACGGGTGCGGTGCTCGCCGCGTCAGGCGCTCCGTTGTGTGAACGCGAAGCGCTCGACAGGTTGTCCATGTGGATGAACGGGCACCCTGTGATGGGCTGGCTGTGCGGCGGGACGCGCCGTCGCGTCTTCGGTCACATTTCCCGCAGATGCCAACCCGTATAGCATGAGTGCCACCCGTACAACCTGGATTGCCCCGAAGACCCCGAAGGCAGCGAATATTATGGCTACCGCGTGCCGACCGGCTGCACGCCCACCGCCTACGCCCAAGTGATGTATTATCACCGCTGGCCGCTCCGCGGGCACGGCGCGCACAGCTACATCGACACAAGCGGCTCGATCACCGGCATGCACAGCGTCACCTTCAGCGCCCCGTTCGGTTGGGCAGCCATGCAGACCGCCTATGACCCGTGGTCGGCCTCCCAGACGGGCGACGTTGAAGTCGCCGACCTCATGTACCGGCTGGGCGTCGCGGCCGACGCTGATTACGAGAGCGGCGGCACCAGCTCAAGCCTCCAGACGCTGGGCAGCCGCATCAACACGCATCTCTATTTTGAACCGCCTGTTTACGCGGGCACGCAGGCCGCATTGCTACCTGCCCTTGACGACGACCTGCGCGCGGGGTACCCGGCCGTTGTCGCGATTCCCGGCCACGCCATCGTGGCGGACGGCTTGCTGAACGACAACGGAACCGTGTCATACCACATCAACTACGGCTGGGGCGGCGACAATAACGGCTGGTGGTCGGCCAACGGCGTGCCCGGCGGCGCGATCGCCTACGGCTGCACCGCCATCCGCCCCATGCTGATGGCGTTTCCCGCCGCGCAGACGGCGCAGGCTGCCGCCGGCGAGCCAGCAACCCTTGAATGGCTGTTGCCGGTGCGCCGCGAACAAGAAGCCTCGCGCCTGCTGCTCCAGCGGCTGACACCGCAGATCGGAGGCTGGAGTTCCGGCGCGGAAACCCTGGACCATACCGAAGCGAACGGCTGGCAACTCAGCGCCTCCGGCCGCTCCGGCTCGTGCTGGTTCGCCGGTCCGAACGGCTACAAAGCGCTGACGCTCACCGACGTTTTTGTCCCCGATGCCTCGGCCGCGCTCACCTTCTGGCTGCAATACCGGCTGGGCACGGCAACGTTCCGAGTTGCGGTCTCCAGCGACGGTGGCGAGAGCTACACGTCCCTGTTCGAACGGAACAACAATTATCCGCTGAATTGGCAGTCTCACTCGGTCGGGCTCGGCGCGTATGCCGGACAGCAGATCCGCATCCGGTTCGAATTGACCAGCGGATCGTACTACACGGACAGTGGCGGCGTCTGGCTCGACGACCTCAGCGTCGCCTCCAGCACCTGGTCGCGCTGGCTGCCGCTCGCGGAGGACGCGACGCTCGCCTCGCGCCGGTTTTCCGAACAGCGGACGGTGTTCGACGCCTGCGCCGATTTCTCCGTCTTCGAGGTGACCTCCACATCGACCTACAAGGAGTATCCGGAGCTGGAGGGGCAGCCCGTCCATTACACGGTTCTCACGAACCTGCTGGAGGTCGGCAGTTACACCTTGGCGACGGTCGTCGAAGACACCGGCTCGGCGACACACGCGCGTTCTCCGTCGTTCACCCTGAATGTCGTGGCGCGTTTCAATCACCGGACCGATCCCGGCGGGACCGTCACGCTGACCGGTTACAACGGCAGCGCCGAACGGCTGGAGATCCCGTCGGAATGGGCGGGCCTGCCGGTCGCAGGCCTCGCGTCCAACGCGTTTGTCGACACCCCGGTCGTTTCTGTGATCCTTCCCGCCTCGCTCACGGTGATTGAAACCGGTGCCTTCGACGGCGCGGACGCACTGCAAAGGCTGTTTTTCTCGGGTGACGCGCCGTCCGCCGCCGCCGATGCGCTCGCCGGCTCGACGGCAACCGTTTACTATCTGCCGGGAACGTCCGGCTGGTCCGCCAGCTTCGGCGGGCGTCAGGCTCTGCTGTGGAACCCCGCGGCGGCAGACGATGCCGCGTTCGGATTTCTGGACGGCCTCTTCGGTTTCACACTGACCGGCACGGCGCTGATCCCGGTACGCGTTCAGGCGACCACCAACCTTCGTTCCGCCGTTTGGTCCTCGGTCACCAACACGGCGATCGGCGCCGCCGGAACGGTCGATGTCCGCGATCCGGAGTCGACTGCCCATGCGGCGCGCTTCTATCGTTTCGTGTGGCCCTAAGCGCGGCGAAAACTGAATGAGGTAAAACACATGGATAAACCGATCAAACGTCTCTTGTTATTATGCGCCGCGACTTCGTTCGCCTTCTGCGGCCCGGGGTGCTCGGCCTTTCTCGCTCGTCAACCCAGATCGTCAACGTGTCGTGCGTCCCGCCGGATGCCATAGTGACGGTCAACGGACACCGTGTCACCTCGCCCGCGCAGGTTCAGGGCTGACCTCGCCGTCGCCTGCCCGGCTGGGGCCGGCACCCCAACCCGGCCGCTCTGCTACGATATCCTGGCTGCGCCTTGACTGTGCCGAATAGAGTACGCTATTATGTACAAAAAGGAATCACGTATGAAGCGCATTGACTTGAATACGGGGATTATTCCCTTGTCCGAGTTCCGGGCAAACGCGACCCAATGTGTGGCGCAAGTCCGCGAGACACGCCGCCCGATGGTCATTACGCAGCACGGAAAGTCGGCATCGGTTCTCATGGATGTCGGGGAGTACGAAAAGCTGATGGACAGCCTTGAGCTTCTGCAAGACATTCAGACGGCTGAAGGCCAGATTGATCAGGGACTAACGATCTCCCACACACAAGCCAAGAGACAGCTCCTGGCGAGGGTGCGGGCATGAAACTCGTTTGGGCACCCGTCGCCCTCAACCAAGCCGAGGAGATCGCCGATTTCATCGCTGCCGACAACCCCAACGCGGCAGAGAAATGGCTTTCTGGCCTTTTCGTAGCGACTGAGCGACTGGCAGACTATCCCGAATCCGGGCGGCCTGTTCCAGAAATTCGGCGCCCCGAAATCCGGGAGATCGTGTATGGCGAATACCGAATCATCTATCGAGTCCGAACTGCGACTGTCGCGCTATTGACTGTCAGACACGGACGACGGTTACTGTCTGAAAACGATCTCGGTTAATCAACGGATGCGCATCGGACGTATAAGTTGCATTTACGATGGAACGGCGCTGCTCCCTGTGAGTGTGCAAGCCTCCACCAACCTTCGTTCCGCCGTTTGGTCCTCGGTCACCAACACGGCGATCGGCGCCGCCGGAACGGTTGATGTCCGCGATCCGGAGTCGGCCGACCATGCGGCGCGCTTCTATCGGTTCGTGTGGCCCTAAGCGCGCGCGGCGGCGTGACCGGTTTGCTTACCGGCCCGCTTCTTCGGGGAATTGGGGGGCATCCGCCGTGTCCGGCACGACACGGCAGCGCGCTTTGACTGGGCGGCCCTGATCACTGACCGTTCTACACGCAGGCCCTAAACGCGATCACGTTCGCCGCCGGCGTCTCCGCCAGAAGGTGCCCGTGGTCGGGCATCCAACCGCCCGACCCTATTGCGCCTGGACTTGATCTCCCAAAAGAACCACCAACAGAACTGCCATGCGCCCATACTCGCCGTTTTATCTATTCCTGCCTTGTCCAATTCTTGGCCGGGGAGTATCATGACACAATTAACTTGATCGTCTTGGGGTAGGCGTTGGCGCGGCATGTGCAATCGGTTTTTCTGCAACCGTCGCCTGAGTGACTTTTTGTGAGTTGTTATGTCCACTGTATTGTCGAATATCCGTGATAATCACACGCGCGGAGCCGTGGCCGATTTTCTCCGCGAAAAGATTAAAGACGGTTCGCATCTCTCCGTCGTTTCCGCCTATTTCACGATCTACGCCTATGACGCGCTCAAAGAAACCTTGGACCGTATCGGTCACCTTGATTTCCTGTTCGGCGAGCCCACCTTTGTGAACCGCCTTGATCCGAGCAAGACCGAGAAAAAGGCGTTCATTATCGACGCGGCCGGTTTAGAACTCGCCAACAGGATCCAGCAGAAGCGCGTCGCCAAGGAGTGCGCCGAGTGGATTGAGCTCAAAGTGGACATCAAGACCATCAAGCAGTCAAACCTTCTGCACGGCAAGATGTATCACATTGCCAACCAAGGCGTCGAAGATGCCATTCTCGGCAGCTCCAACTTCACCGTGTATGGCCTCGGTCTCGGCAACGGCGGCAACAACATCGAGCTAAACCTCATAGTAGACGGCAATCGTGATCGTCAGGAGCTCAAGCAGTGGTTCAATGACCTTTGGACAAGCGGGACGCTGGTGAAGGATGTCAAGCAAGACGTTCTTCAGTATTTGCGCAAACTATACTGCAACCACTCGCCGCAGTTTATCTACTACCTCACCTTGTTCCACCTCTTCCGTGATTTCCTCGACGGCACCCGTGACCTTGACGATGACCTGCGGCGTGTGGCGCTCCCGGACACCCGTATCTGGCGGACTCTTTTCTCGTTCCAGAAGGACGGGGCAAAAGCTGCCATCAACAAGATACTCTCCCTCAACGGATGCGTTCTAGCCGACAGTGTGGGCTTAGGCAAGACGTTCACGGCTTTGGCTGTTATCAAATACTTCGAGCTACGTAATGAGCGCGTATTGGTCCTCTGCCCCAAGAAACTCAATAGAAACTGGACCGTCTATCGCTCCAACAGCACCCTCAACCCGTTCGCGGATGACCGGTTTCGTTTTGACGTTCTGCATCACACGGACCTTTCGCGCGATAAGGGCGTGTCAAACGGCATTTCTCTGACAGATCTCAACTGGGGTGCCTACGACCTGGTGGTCATCGATGAATCCCACAATTTCCGCAACAACAAGCTCGCCACCCAGCGGCCGGGCGACACCAAGCAGCGCCGCAGCCGTTACCAGCGCCTGATGGAAGACATCATCTCAAAGGGCGTCCGCACAAAAGTCCTGCTGCTCTCCGCCACCCCGGTCAACAACCAGTTGGCTGACCTGCGCAACCAAATCTCATTTATCGCCGGGGCCGATGTCGCCCGCAACGCAGAGGCCGATGCCGCCTTCGCATCGAACCTCGAGATCGTCTCGGTGAAAGATACGATGCAGAAGGCTCAGACGCACTTCACGAACTGGGCCAAGCGCCCGCCCGAACAGCGCAAGACCCGCGAGCTGATCGCCGCGATCGGCGGGGATTTCTTCAAGCTGTTGGACGGCCTCAGTATCGCACGCTCCCGCCGCCAGATCGCCTCTTACTATTCGGGCGAGATGAAGCAACTCGGCGGTTTTCCGAAGCGCCCCGCGCCCAAGGCGATACACGCCCCCATTGATCTCGAATCGCGCTTTCTCTCTTTTGAGCAGCTTGACGTGGAGATCAGCGCCTTGCGACTGGCGCTTTATCACCCGACCAGTTTTCTCCGTGACGACCTTCCCGAGAATCTCCGCACCGCCTATCAGGACAAGATCTTGGGAGGTTTCACTCAGGAAGGCCGCGAAAAGATTCTCGTCGCCATGATGAAGGTCAATCTCCTCAAACGCCTGGAAAGCTCCGTGGATTCCTTCCGCCTGACGATGAAGCGCACCGTCGACAAGATCAACCGGCTTGAAGAGCGCATCACGGCCTTTGAAAAGCATCTGGACG
Organism: Verrucomicrobia bacterium ADurb.Bin070; assembly: GCA_002071025.1. Classification (GTDB taxonomy): domain Bacteria; phylum Verrucomicrobiota; class Kiritimatiellia; order RFP12; family UBA1067; genus DUPH01. The sequence goes on from MWEJ01000031.1 coordinate 18,055, forward strand.
AAAATAGCGAGATCGATTACGACACGCTCACACCCGACCAGTTTGAAGATCCCGATTTTGACGAGGATGACTTCACCATCGGCGGACGCCGCCGCATCCATCTTGCCCATCTGGATCTGCCCCGGTGGCTGAAGCAGGTCCGCGATGACCGCACGCAGCTCCAGTTCCTTCTGGAGAAAACCCAATCCGTAACCGCCAAGCGCGACGGCAAGCTCGCCGAGTTGAAAAACCTTATCGAGGCCAAGGTCACCCATCCCACCACCAACCGCGACGGCAAGGCCAACCGCAAAGTTCTGGTCTTCACCGCCTTCGCCGATACAGCCCGTTACCTGTACGAGCATCTCGGCCCATGGGCGCGCCAAAACCTCGCGATCCACACCGCCCTCGTGTGTGGCGACGGCACGAACGCCTCTTCCCTCGGCAGCTCCGATTATGACGATATTCTGACCAACTTCGCGCCTATCGCCAAACGCAGGCCCGAGCAACGCGCCCACTTTATCAACCAGACCGAGGAGATCGACCTGCTCATTGCCACCGACTGCATCAGCGAGGGCCAGAACCTGCAGGACTGCGACCTCCTCATCAATTACGACATCCACTGGAACCCCGTCCGCATCATCCAGCGCTTCGGCCGCATCGACCGTATCGGCTCGCGCAACGACGCCGTTCAGCTCGTCAACTTCTGG
>MWEJ01000032.1 GCA_002071025.1 Verrucomicrobia bacterium ADurb.Bin070
GAGTTGAAAGTCGCGCATGCACAATGTCTCGATGTGCGCGACCACTTTTTCATAACGCTGTTGCTGGCGCGTCAGAAAGAACTGGATCATCAGGCCGGTCAGCGCCACCACCAGTCCGGTTTCCGTCGTGATCAGCGCCTCGGAGATCCCTTTGGAGATGACCGCCATGGTCTGGTCGCCGCCGCCTTTGGCCAGTCCTTGGAAAGTCGTCAACATGCCGGTGACGGTTCCGAGCAAACCCAGCAGCGGGGCCGAGGTCACACAGACCTTCATGATCTGCAGACGGCGAGCGAAGGGCGTGATGCCCTCGCTGGCCAACAGGCTGAAGAAGGTTTGCATGTCATGGAGCGAACGGCACTCCATGGCCTGTGTGATCAGCGTGCCGATCGGCCCGCGGCATTGTGCGGGATCCTTCTGCCAACGGCGCCACGCGCGGTCCGGCGATGAACGCGCGCCCAGCATAAGCAACTGGAACAGGGCGCTCAATCCCAAGACGTACATGATGAGTCCGGTTGCGGCCAGAGGGATCATGGCCCACCCGCCGCCCATCCATACCGGCAGGGCTTGATCGACCCATGGGCGCAGCAGTTCGGGCAGGCTATCGAGCAGGTGGGTCATGCGGGATCTCCTGCGGCGGCCTCCGGCCATGCGCGCGCGGTTTCGTCAAGCTCGGGCACTTTGGCGACCTCGCCCATAAAGCGGATCGCGATCTGCTCAAGGCGGTCGCCCAAGCCCTTGGCCCGGCGCGAGAGAAAGGCGTGGCACAGCACGGCCGGGATGGCGATATACAGACCGAACTCCGTGGTGATGAGCGCTTCCGAAATGCCGGAGGAGAGCATTTTGACATCGCCCGACCCGAAGACGGTCATCAGCTTGAAGGTGCTGATGATGCCGGTGACGGTGCCCAACAACCCGAGGAGCGGTGCGCAGGCTGCCGTGACGGCGATGAAGGGCAACAACCGGTTGAAACGAAATTTCGCCGCCAGCATCTTTTCGTACATCGTCTCTTCAATCACTTCGGTCGGCTGGCCCAGCACGTCGCAGCCTGCGCGCAGCATGACCGCGGCGGGCCCCCGCATTGTTTTGGCAAACTGACGCGCCGCGTCAAAATCTTTCGTGCCGACCGCCTCCAACAACTGAGCCAAGCGTTTGGCCCGGGGCATGGGGACGATGAGCAAGCCCAGCCATTTCAAAAGGGCGACCAGAATCGCGAGACCCATCAGCACAAGCATGGGCCACATCACCGGACCGCCTTTCAAGAAATGCTCGCGCAACGTTTCCCGGGTTTCTTCGATCTTGCGAGCGTTGCCCAGCGAAGCGTCAAAGGGGATCGATCCGACCCCCTCGGTGACGGCTTTTTGGGCCATGTCGGCCAAGGCGGGATCGGCATACGCCTCCACGACAGGGATCAGCGAGCCGACGCGCTGATTGGCCGGGCCGGTCAGGCTGCCGTCGTCGGACACGAAATACGCGACCGGGCCGAACAGCAGGAAGCGACCCTCTTTGACCAGGCCGTCTTCGGCGGCTGCGCGTCCGCGAAACGCCAGTCCGCCCGACATTTCTTCCAGCCGGGCCAGGCTCATCAGGATCAGGCGCAACTGGGTGTCGAACGCTCCTGCCGGATCGTCTGCCAAAGTTTCCTGCACGCGTTTGACCTCATCGATCGGTTCGCGGTAGAGATCCAGCTCGGCGATGTGCAGACGCGTTTCGAAATTCCGCGCATATTCGGCGAACAAACTGGAGAGATAATTGCGCTCGGTTTCGCGCTGTTTGATCTCATTGCGTAAGGCCGACATCTCAAGCGTGGCTGTGTCAGCCTCACGTTTGACCGTGTCGTACTGTTTGCGCAGGTCACCGAGCGCCGTTTCCGCTTCAGCCAGCGAGCGGTTCATCGGGATCTTCTCGTCCGCGATCTCTTTGCGCAGTCCGGCCAGCCGGGCGGAGGCTGCCTCCAGCCGTGTCTGCATCTCTCCGGCGGCTGACGCTGCGAGACTGTTTGTCGAGGCCTCAGCCCACGCGCAGCCCGCCAAACTTATGGCCGCGAGCACCGTCCTCAGGGTCGGACTGGAACGGCGCTGTCTTCTGGTGTCCGTATCATTCATGTCGGGGAGCCCTTTCATTTCACGCTGACGGGTAATGCCACATAAGCGGCCGGCCGTTCGCCGCGGTAGATGCCCAGCGCTTCTTCGATGACGCCGGCCAGACGGTTGTCTTCGTGCCACGCCCAAGTGCCTTCCGGGCCGAGCATGCCGATGCCCGCCACGCCGCTCTTGGCGTTCACGTAATAGGCCTGCGACAAGCCGATGTAAAAGACCGTGACCTCAGCCTGACGGCCGTCCGCCAGCTTGCGGACTTCGCCGGACACCGCCAATTCGCGCGCCGATTTGTTGAGTTCATTGAGCGTGCCGATCACGTTTTGAAAACGCTCGGTCACCGTCAGTTTAGAATCTTTAGGATTGGCCGGGATGCGCTGGCTGAGCGGGGCCACCCGCTGGCGCACCGGTTCGGGCGTCCAAGGCAGGATCGCTAAGGTCCGCAATTCGAGTCCCTTGATGTCGTGATGCAAAGGGGTCATGCCGGTTTTCAACGTTTCGTTCCGTTTCCGTAGCGCCGCGAGTTGACCGGCGGTCTCGGCAGACTCCTTGCGGGTGGTTTCGATCTTCTCGCGCAGCGCCTCGCAAGCCTTGCGGATCAGGTCGATCCGTTCTTGCAGCAGCTCCTTGCCGACGCGCCACTCCTGCTCTTCGCGGGCGATCAATCGCCGTGTCTCCAGCCACTTCTCCAGATTCAAACGGGTGGTTTCCATGTCGTTCGACGCCCAGGCGGCGCCTGCCGCCAAGACGATCCATGCGTACGCGATGCCGCGTTGTTTCATTGCTGTCTCCTTGTTACCATTCACATGAGAGTGACAGGCTGTACTCGCGTCCCAGCTTATAACTGCTCCGGAGAGCCTCGCCGCCCTTCTCCAGCCGGTATTCCTGCTCAATATCGGGGTCCAAGATGTTTTTGACCCGGAACCCCAAACTCCAGCGCTCGTAGATTTTTTGAGAGAGGTTGAAATCCAGCGTGTCGACCGTGTTTTCGAAAATCATCGGAATGTACCGGTCGCCGTTCACGCTGTCGCCGGTGACGAGCGCGTCGCCGCGGCGTGTGAAGAAGAGTCCCAACGACGTTCCCCACGCGTCGATATCGTACATCAGGTTCAGTCCCAGCAAGTGATCAGGCTGACCGGCCATGCGGCGCGTGCGGCGTCCGCCGAAAGGTTTGACGCTGTCATATTCGGCTTTCGGCCGCGTGACCTCGGATTCCATAAAGGCCGCGTTCGCGCCCGCGGTCAGCCCTTTGGCCCAGCCGACCCAGTCGCCCAGATGCTGGCGGACCTCCAGTTCCACGCCGTCGATCCGGCCTTCCGGATAATTGACGGGCGTGATGAACATCTCGCCTTCGATGTACCCGTTATACGCGCGCATGTCGATGGGATCGGTCAGTTTCTTGTAAAAGTAGCTGGCTGACCAGATCTGCCCTTGCGCCGGCATGAATTCGATGCGCACGTCGTAGTTTTCGACGTCTGACATCTTGAGCCGCGGGTTGCCGAAATAGGTTGCGGATGCCGCGCTCTCTTTGAATTCGACCGGCATCAGTTCCTTGAAGGTGGGACGCGCGATCGTTTTGGACCAGTTCAACCGGAGGTTGAGGTTGTCGGCCGGAGAAAGCTTGATGCCGAGCGCGGGTAACACATCGCGTTGATCCAGGTCCGGTGTGTGCTCGGCCAGCTCGTCGTCGGAGCCGATGCGGAGTTTGTTGACGTATTCCGAGCCATTTTGATCGGTCTGAATCGAGAGCACCGAGAAGTTGCTGTCGTAGACGCCCTTTGAAGGCCGCATGCGGGCCGAGATGTCGGTGGTCTCCACGCGCGCGCCTCCCATGACCGAGAGAAAGGAGGTGAGCGGCAGGTCGCCCATCACGTACCAGGCGCGGATCTCCTGCTGGCCGCGGTAATCGATGTCGGTGTCGCCCGGCGCGACATGCCAGCCGCGCTGGAGGCCGGCCGGGCCGTCGATGACCGGGTAACCGGTCAGAAAGGTGTCGGACCACAGGTCATCCGGTCCGCCTTGAAACGAGCTGCCCACATTGCCTTGTTCATAATTGAAGGTGTCCTGCTCGTAGGTCCGGGTCACCGCGTCGCGAAAGAGACCCGCCTTGATGTAACCTTCGTCGCCGGTCCATTGCCGGAACGGGATCTTTTGGTTGAGCGCGTACTGCCAGCCTGATTCTTCGATGTCACGCCAGCGCCGTTCCAACGGATAGAGACCGCCGCTCGGGCCCCGCCAGTACCCGTTGTTATAGACGTCGTTAAAGAGGCGCCGGTCGGGCTCATACTGGCGCGCGGTGTTGCGGCTGACCGACCAGTCCGTGACGGGCGGCAGGAAGGTCAGCCGTTCCCAGCCGAACACCGGCATCTCGTCCGGCAGGAAGAACCACGGATGTTCGGCCTGCAGCATGAGAGTTTCGGTGCTGCGCTCCGAATAGTGCAGGCTTTGCGAACGCCAGAGGGTGCCGGCTCCGGTGTCGCGGTCATACAGGCTGTCGTCAACGGTGCGCGTGACGGTGTAATCGGTCGCTTGGGAACGGGTGTAGGTCAGGCCGAGATCTGTCCACGGGGATTCAAAGCCGAGCGCCGCCGTGCCGCCCCACAGGACCGACTCTCGGCCGCGTTCCACTGTGTATTCAGCAGCGGAAGAGTCGAAGTTGGGACGGCCGAACGTCAGGCCCTCCGGTGTTTGGCGGACGACGCGGTTGTGCAGTTTGCCGCTGTCGTAGCCGGTCATGTCGTTCTTGTAAGAAAAGGTTCCCAACGCACCGATGCGGACATCCTCGGCCAATTTCATGCTGTCGCCTGCAGTCACGCTCCAGCGTGTGCCGGGACGGGCCTCTTTATAGCGCGAGCCGTAATCGGACGAGAACGAACGGGTTTGCGCGTCGCTCAGTGCCCAAGAGGCGAGGCGTTCCTCTTTCTGCTCGTCGGAGTAGCGCCGGTTCCATGCGGACACGGAGGGGATCGACAGCGCCTGATGGGTTTCTCCGACGCGGAAGGGGCGGTCCAGGCTGCCTCCGGCCCGGCCCCAATACGACACGCCGCCGTCGCGGCTGGAGAGCATGTCGCGCCCCGTGATCTGATCGTTGTAAGCGACCCCCGCGCTCGCGGCCAGCACCGTCTTTTCAGGGATCCGCTTCAGCCGGATGTCCACGGCGCCACCACTGGCGTCGCCCTGTTGGTCCGGCATGAAGGTCTTGTGGACATGCAGGCTCTCGATCATCGAGGCGGGGAACTGGTCGAGTTGCACGGCGCGTTTGTCGGCGTCGGCGGAGGGGAGGCGGATACCGTTGAGCTGCGAGCTGACATAGCGATCCGGCAGGCCGCGCACCACGGCATATTTGCCGTCTTGGATGGTGGTGCCTGAGACCAGCTTGAGCGCCGCCGCCGCGTCACTCGCGCCGGCCCGCTTGATGGTGTCGGCGCTGACGGCGTCGATCGCGGCGGCGCTGTTCATTTTCAGGTCGATCAGCATGACATCGCCGCCGCCAGCGGCGAGATCGATGTCCTTGACCACAAATTCATCCATTTCGGTGTAAACCGCAGCGAGAGGCACATCCAGCCGTTGCACCGAGCCGGGAGGGACGGCCACATTCCGAATCAGTTTCCGTTCGAAACCGGAACGGCTGATCAGGACCGAGTAGGTGCCGAACGGAATCTGTTCGAACAAGACGCCGCCGTCTTCGCCGGTTGTTGCCCTTTTTTCTAGTTCGACCAACAGAACCGACGCTTCGGTGAGCGGAACCTGCCAGTCTTTGTCGATGACCTGCACGCGCAGCGCGCCTGCAGTTTGTTCTTGCGCCGACGCGCCCTGCCGCACGGCAAGCACAGCGGCGAGAAGCACCACGGGAATGAGGAGGGGGTTTCGTTGCGGCAACGGTTTCATGAGGTGTTCCTGTCGCATCGGTTACCAGGGATCTCCCAAGCGGTTCAGCAGAGCGGCCATTTCTGAAAGACGCGCCGGCTCGGCGATGCCCGCCCGCGCGAACGTCAGGCAGACACGGACCGCGGCGACCGCACGCGGACGGCTGTTGGCAAGCGTCTTCAATGCCAGGATCGCGTCGGCGAAGTGCCCGTCCGCGGCTGCGGCGTCACCCAATTCCATCCAGGCGGCACCGAGTTCCGCGTGTGCCGCAGCGCGTTCCGCCGGGGTGATGGCGGGGTCGGGCAGCAGGGTCTCGGCGGCAGCCAGGCGGCGGCGCGCCTGCCGCGTATCACCCGCACGGGCCAAGAGCCGCGCGTAACGCGTCTGGACCGGGAGGCGCATATCGGCCCGGATCAGGCCCAGTCGGTTGCCGGTCTCCCGGCTCATCTGTTCGGCGAACGGCGTGTCGCCGAGCCTCCGTGCCGCCTCGCTCATCTCCATGAGCTTGTCGCAGACGACGGCCGGATGCAGGCTGTCGAGCAAACGCGTCAAGCCGGCGGCCAAGCGGTCGCGGTAGAGCGCGGTCTGGCCGGCTTCTCCGGCTTTCTGGTAGGCCACTCTATAGGCGTCGAAAGCGCCAGCCGCCAGATCGAGGTCGAGCGTCTGGCGGCTGACGGTCTCGAGCCGGTTCAACGTGTCCAACAAGTTGGAGGTTGCCACCGTGTGTTGCATCAGGTCAGGGAGCAGCGCGGCTTGATCGGCGGTGTCGAGCCGCGTGACGCGGGCCGCCTCGATCCGTTGCGTTGCAGTCCGTCCGGCATGGGCGCGTTCGATCGCGAGTCGGATGCGGCTGCGTTGCCATGATTCAAGACCGGAGTCACGGGCGACGTTCTCGGCCGCCTTCAGGAAGCGGTCGCCTGCATCGCCCCGTCCCGTCGCGTGACAACGATGGCCCAGTCGGGCCAACAAGTCGCCCCGGCGCCAGCCGCTGATGTCGCAGGCGATCTCGGCGGCCTGCTTGTGCGCTCCGAGATCTAGCGCTGTGATGGCCGTGTCCGACAGGGCGCGGTTGCGTTCGACGTCATGAAGGTCGGCCGGGATTTGCCGTGCGATGCCGTGGGCGAGGCTGCACCAGGGGTTTTCAAGCGGCTGGCTCGGGCCGGCGGAAACGGACGGACGGCAGCCGGCGGCGAGCAACGCCACCGCCAGCATGCACGTATAAAGAATAAATCGAAACATGGCTATCCCTCCTGTTGGAGTGTCCGCCATCCCTGACACTGAGGCCTTTCCTTTTTTTAAAGGTGGCCGGAGGCACGCGTCCGTGACTCCGACCATGCACCGCGCGGGATAGCTGTTACGCGATGCAAGCACTCGGAAACGGTTAGTCAGCCAAGACCTTGTAGAGTTTCGAACGGTCGCTCACGCCGAAATCAGCCAGCGTCACATTGGTTTTGTCGGCAATGACCGTCGCACCTGCGACAGGCGCCCAGGTCTGACCCGCATCCGTGCTGGCATAAAGCGTGTAAGCGGTGCCGATTTCAGCCGCGAACCCCACGGAGAAGGCGGCCTGGTTGATCGCCAGCTCACCGCTGCCGGATTTGACCAGCATGCCGGAAGTGGCGAGGGCCGACCAACCGTCGAGCCAGGTGTCGCCGGTCGGCGCGAAAGCCCCATAGTAGTTGACAGATGAGGCGAATCCGTCGTCCTCAGGTGTGTAGGGCGAATCGGCCCACGTGCTGACCGGGCGCGGGTCGAGCGCCTTGACGTTCGGAAGCAACCCGTTGCCGGCCGTGGGGAACGGACGGCTGGCGTCACCGGCTGACTCGCGTTCCAAATGACGGATCGGCAGGGTGGATGCCACATTGAAATCCCATGCGGCGTCGATCGGGATGTCTGCCGAACGCGCGTTGTTGCTGCCGGTCTTGCAGAGCCGGTAGGTGTCGTTGCAGTTGAACACCACGAAGTTCCGGAAAGCGGTCTGCGTGGCGTTGGTGGCTTGCGCCTGATAGTAGAACGGAGTGTTGGCCAGCGCTCCGACACCGGGCGTGTGCGTCGGGAAGGCATTCCACGTCGCGGAAAGGCCTTCGTATGAGTCGACTTTCGCGTTGTCCCCTTCGACACCGGCGATCATCGAGTCGACGTCCATGATCAAACAGTTGAAGAACTGGGGACGGCAGTTGTCGTCGATCTGTAAAGCGGTGGAATCGGTCTCGCCGCCGCTGATGCCGGTATTGCTGGTGCCGCGATAACGGTTGCCGATGACGGTCACGTTTTCGTAGCGATGCAGCGCCCACGGGCGGTTGTCGTCGGATTTCTCAACGCCGTCCATTTCGAACGCATGATTGCCGATGCCGGAGCCCGCCACGCCGTCCGCGTCGCAGAAGCCCTGCATGACGAAAATGAACTGGCCGCGGCCGCGATAGCCCTGATCGACATCGAAGCCGTCATCGCCCACGTTGAGGATCGCCACATATTTCGTGTTGACGGTCCCTCCGAAGAACTCGATGCCGTCGTCCAGATTGCCGACGATTTCGATATGGTCGATCTGCGTGCCGCGCCCCACGCCGTAAAGCGACAGTCCGTTGATCTCTGACGCGGGAGCGAAGCCGTAGCCGCCGTACCGGATCGAGACATAGGAGAGCACGCCGCTCGAATCGTCGTCGTCCGCGCCGCCGTACTGGGTTTCACCCGCGCCCGGATCGGCCAGTCCCTCTGCGAGCGTGGTGGTGGTGACGAGCGGCCCCGTGTTGGCGGTGGAGGAGACGGCCGTGTAGGCACCGCCGCAGATCACCACCCCGCCCCACATCTCCGCTTTATTCCGTAACGTTGCGGTGGGATTGATGGTGGCGTAGTCTTCGTAAACCTCCGCCGGGTCCACCCAAGGGAAGTTGTTGTCGTCCATGTCCGTGAAGATAATCGGTTTTTCCCGGGTGCCGCGCGCGATCAGTTTGCTGCCTCGGCAGATCCAGAGGCCGGTGGGCTCGCCCGCATCGGCGGCTGAAAGACCGCGCACCACTGTGCCCGGCTCGATATGCAGGGTGGCGCCGCTCTTGACGAATACGATCTGGTTCAAGACGTATTCATTGTCGGCGGTCCAGGTCTGGGAGGCCGTGATGTCCGCCGTGACATCAATCATCGCAGCCTGTACGCCATAGCCGGCCGCCATCGCGGCTGCCCATCCCGCAAGGATTCGCTTGTATCCAGTCATACTCTCTCCTTTGTGTTTCCCGTCCGGCACGGCCCTTCCGTTCCGGAGCGCCCCCCGCCTTGGGAGGCGGCGAACAGCGGGGGAAACATCCGCTGCTCTTCCGCTGTTGTCACTGACCGTGCCGGCAGGCCTGTTTGGCGCCGGCGAGCGCATTCAGTGAAAACGCGGCCAGAATAAAGGACTTTTGTAAGAGGGATATCAACGTTCCGTGCGATTTCTGTTAAAGCGGGCCGGAACGATGCGCCCTTGGTTCAGCCATGCGGTCATGATACGTAACGCGCGCGAAGGTGCAGCGCGAGCGGCAAAGCAAGGCGGGATGTCCACGGACCGCCCCGCCGTTTGAAAGACTGCATCGGTCGGAAGGAAGCGTTGCCGAAACCAGGAACTAGAAACCAGGAACCTGGAACCCCGCGGCCAGAGGAACGGAGTCGCCCGCAGCCTAAGATTTCAAGGGCTGATGTTTGAAAGGTGCGAGGGATGTGTTATCTTCATGTAATCCTAACACGATGCTCACGCAGCGTTAGCGGGAGCCTTGCATAGTGACCGGCAACCACTCGATGCCGTGTGCGGCGTGGGCCGCTGGCCGGGTGAAAAGTTACTGCATTGAAGAACGCGCTTATGAAAATGAACTGTGTCATTGCCTCTTTGATGATTATGGCCTGCGCTGTTTCACACGCACAAGCGGAGCCTGTGAATGAGGAAAAACCTGCTGGACCCTCATTCGACGCGGGCATGGATGTCCGCTTCCGGTATGAGTACAAAGACAACTGGATGGACAAAGGCAAGACCTCGATCGATACCACGTACGAGGATTATGCCCGGCTGCGGACGCGCGTGTGGGGCAGGGCCGATTTCACCGAGGATCTGACCGCGTACCTGCGTCTGGGCAATGAGTTCCGCGACTACCGCAACAGCACCGGCAGCAAGCACAAGAATGAGTTTCCGGATGAAGGGTACATCGACAATCTCTATCTCGATGTCAAGAATATCCGCGACCGCGTGGATCTTCGCATCGGCCGCCAGAACATCAAAGAGGGCCGCGGCCGCATGATCAGTGACGGCACCGGCGGCGACGGCACCCGCACCGAGTATTTCGACGCGATCCTTGCGACGGTCAAGCTGATGGAGCGCAGCGATGTCGATCTGATGGCGGTCTGGAACCGCTACCGTGACGACTGGACCCTCGGCAATCCGCATGACATTTATGACCAGACGAAGATCAAAAGCGGGTCGCCGTATTCCAAGATGCACGAAAAGGCGCTGATGGCCTATATGCATTACAACGAAATCGAAGACTTCCCGATGGAGTTCTATTGGATCTGGAAACAGGAAACCCGGTTCTACGACAAAGAGACGCGCTATCCGGGCCGGAATTTTCACACGTTCGGCACGTGCCTGATGCCGCGCTTTTCCGACACGCTCTCAGCCGAACTCGAATCCGCCCTGCAGCTCGGACAGATCGACGGCCAGTCCGGCATGGAAGGCCGAAACATCGCCGCTTGGATGACCTATGCGGGCGTCACCTACGCACGTGACGATTGGGCCGGCAAGCCGCGCCTGACCGGCGCGTTGCTCTACCTGTCGGGTGACGACGACAGTTTTTACAAGACGGCTGACGGCGGCACTGCGACGGGCTGGAATCCGCTCTTCAATCGAACCGATAGCGAGGGACACATCTCCGCCGGCATGTACGACAGCTACCGCTGGTCCAATCTGGTCTATCCGCATCTCGAAACCGCCGTTCAGCCGCGCGCCAAGCACAAGGTCCGCGTGCAGGCGGGGCCGATGTATGCGGCGGAGAAAGACAACGGCGCGCGCGATGCCTATCGCGGTCTGTTCGCCCTCTGCCGCTACGACTTCCCGCTGCTGAGCAAGATCTTCGGCAAGCGCGGTGAGCTAAAGGGGGCGGTCATTGGCGAGTTGATGGCCTATGGCGACTATTACGAGCACGAGGCCGCCGACGCTGATGTGGGCACCTGGCTGCGCATCGAGATCAACGGCAAGTTCTGACTCACGCAATCCTAACGGCAGCGACATCATTCCGTAACCGAAAAGTGGGTTAATGATGCGCGAACGGAAGCACGATGCGGCCGTCATGAAAGGAGCGTTATGAATCAGAACGTAGTGATGAGCGTTGTGTTGGGAATCAGTGTGGTGTCGGCCCATGCCCAGGGCAAGCTGGTGATGGACGGCTCAACGACGGTCGGCCCGATCGCCAAGGCCTTTGCCGAGACCTACATGCGCCAGAATCCAGGCGTGAACATCACGGTCAGCGAGTCGGGCAGCGGTAACGGCGCCAAGGCGCTGTTGAACGGAACATGCGACATCGCCAATCTCTCGCGCCACTTGAAGGAATCGGAGAAGAAGGCCATGTCCGAGAAGGGGGTCAAGCCGGTCGCCCATGTGGTGGCGTTTGACGCGTTGCCGGTGATCGTACACCCCTCGAACCGTGTGAAGGGACTGACGGTCGATCAGATCCGCGACATCTACACCGGGAAAATCACGAACTGGAAAGAGATCGGCGGCGGCGATCAGAGGATCGTCGTGATCAGCCGCGACACGAACAGCGGTACGTTTGAAACGTTCAAGGAGCTGGTGCTCGGCAATGACTCGAAGATCGTCGCTAGCGCCGAGTACACGGGCAGCAACGGTGGCGTGCGTCAGCGGGTGCAGATGACCAAGGGCGCGATCGGCTATGCCGGTTTAGGGTTCGTGGACCGCTCGGTCAAGGCGCTGGAGGTCAACGGCGTGGTGCCGTCGGCCGAGAGCGTGATCGCCAAGCAGTACCCGATCTCGCGTGAGCTGTATATGTTCACCAACGGCGAGCCGGCCGCCGACAGCTTGGCGGCCAAGCTGCTGAGCATGAGCCGGACCGAAAAGGGGCGCGAAATCATCGAGGAGATCGGCTACGTGCCGGTGCCCGGGAAATAAATGAACCGACCGTCATCCATGCTGCTCTCGCCCGGCGAGCGGATGCGCCGCAGGTTGGCCGAACTGGCCGGGCGAGGCGTTCTGTTCGGCATCACCTCGGTGGCGGCATTGGCCGTGCTGGCGATCATCTTCTTTATCGCCCGCGATGCCCTACCGTTCTTCACTCAAGTCGGGGCGCGCGAGTTCTTTCTCTCGACAGAGTGGTATCCGGCGCATCAGCCGCCGCGTTTCGGCGCGGCCGCGATTTTCGCGGGCAGCTTGCTGGTGACCGCTACGGCGGTCTTGCTAGCGGTCCCGCTCGGGCTCTTCGCGGCGTTGTGCATGAGCGATGTTCTGCCGTTCGGCGTGCGCCAAGTTCTGAAACCGGTGATCGAGATGCTGGCGGCGATTCCGTCCGTCGTGTACGGGTTCTTCGCATTGACCGTGGTCGCGCCGTTGATGCAGAACGGCGGGAGCTGGCTGCCGGGACAGTTCGAAATCGCCAGCGGCGTCAATGCGTTGACCGCCTCGCTGATCTTGGGGGTCATGGCGCTGCCGACCATTGTGAGCGTGTCGGAGGATGCGCTTCAGGCGGCTGGCCGCGAGTTGCGCGAAGGCAGCTATGCGCTCGGCGCGACCCGTGCGGAGACGCTCTTCAAAGTGGTAATCCCGGCGTCTGTGAGCGGACTCTTCTCGGCGGTGCTGCTCGGCGTGATGCGCGCGATGGGCGAGACGATGGTGGTGTGGATGGCGTCGGGCAACGCGGCGCAGATTCCGCGGCCTTGGTACAACCTGTTGCAGCCGGTACGGACATTGACCGCGACCATCGCAGGCGACATGGGCGAGGCGGATCAGATGACGGGGTCGGCCCATTATCATGTGCTTTTCGCGATGGGGCTCTGTCTGCTGCTGGTGAGTTTCGCCTGCAATCTGGCCGGCGAATGGATCGTGGCGCGGCAACGCAAACGGCTGAGGGGAGGCTGAGCGGATGCGGTTGAAACTGCGAAAACTGTTGGATCGTGCGTTGACGACCTGCGGTTATCTGGCGATCGGCGGTATGGCGCTCTTCCTGTTGTGGGTGTTGGTCCCGGTGTTCACCAAAGGGTTCGGCGCGTATGTGTTCCGCGGCACGGTGGAGCACCGGCGCATGATGGTGGGCGAGTTCGGCCGCGGCGACCTGGATCGGCTGCGCGCGGAACTTGCCGAGGTGTTGCGCGTGCGCGAAACGGTCTATCAGGCGGTCGCGGCCTTCGAGCGGGAACTGGATGCCATGCCGGCCGCGCGCCGCAAAGCCTTGAAGCCCGCGTTCCGCGAGGTGCGTGAGGGCGTGTCCGTTCTGCTTGGGCCCGAGCCCGGCGCACCGATGCCCGCGCTGACGCGCCGGCTGTACGGACAGACCCGTTGGGAAAAAGCGCGCGAAAAGGCTGACGACATCCTGTTCGAGGAAACGTGGGTATACAGCGATGCCGGCAGCCGGCGCGTGCTGGTGCCGCGCGCGCCGCAGTTCGAGGGAACCGCGCTGGCACCGGTGTTCACCAGTCTGGAACGTGATCTGGCGGCGATGTTGCGGCCGCGGATCACCGTGTATCCGCGGTTTCTGACCGACCGCTCGATCGACGCCCACTTTTTCGGCGGGATTGGGCCGGAGGTGCTGGGCACGCTCTATCTGTCCTTGGGCGCGCTGCTGGTCGCGGTGCCGCTCGGGATTGTCGCGGCGGTTTACTTTCAGGAGTACGCCAAAGAGGGGCCGCGCGTGGCGTTCCTGCGTTCCTGCGTCAACACGCTGGCCGGGGTGCCGAGCGTGGTGTTCGGCTTGTTCGGGCTCGCCTTTTTCATCAACACGCTGCACGTGTCGCCGGGCAAGAGCGTACTCGCCGGTGCTCTGACGCTGGCGCTGCTGGTGTTGCCGACCGTGATCCGCGCGTCGGAGGAGGCCATTGCGGCCGTGCCGCGCGCCTATAAGGAGGGCGCGATGGCGCTGGGCGCCGGGCGCTTCCGCACCGTGGCGACTGTGATCCTGCCGGCCGCGTTGCCGGGGATCCTGACCGGCATCGTGATCAGCATGGGGCGCGCGGCCGGCGAGACCGCGCCGATCATCTTCACGGCAGCGGTCTCCGTCGGGCAGATGGTCAAGCCGTCTGAGGTGTTGTCACAGCCCACGCCGGCGCTTTCCTGGAATCTGTATAACCTGTGCACGGAGCATGAGGCGGTTGATGAGCTGCGCCATGTGCAGTTCGGTATGGCCGCGACGCTGGTGCTGATCGTGCTGGCTCTGAACTTGGCGGCCATCCTGCTGCGGGCACGCATCGCGCGGCGGTTGAAGGGGTGAGGGACGTAATATGAATGAGGAAACAAAACGCGAGGGTGTGCATCTGGAAGCACGTGGATTCTCGGTCTTCTATGGTGCGCATGAGGCGGTCTGCAAGGTCGATCTTTCTGTTCCGTGCGGACTTGTGACCGCGATTATCGGCCCGAGCGGCTGCGGCAAAAGCACGTTTCTCCGGGCGATTAACCGGATGAATGACCTGATTCCCGGTTGCCGCGCGGCGGGCGAGCTGTTGTTTGACGGACAGAATGTGTATGGCTCCGAGGTTGATGCCGCAGTGCTGCGCCGCCGGGTGGGCATGGTGTTTCAGAAACCCAACCCGTTTCCCAAAAGCATCTATGACAACGTCGCGTACGGCCCGCGCCTGCACGGCCGATGCGCACGCGGCGAACTGGATGCGATCGTTGAGGAGAGCCTGGTGAGTGCCGCGCTGTGGGATGAGGTGAAGGATCGCCTGCACATGAACGCGCTGGGGCTTTCCGGCGGTCAGGCGCAGCGGCTCTGTTTGGCGCGTGCCTTGGCAGTCAAACCCGAGATCCTGCTGATGGACGAGCCGACTTCGGCACTTGATCCCAAGGCGACGGCCCGTATTGAGGAGTTGATCGTGCAACTGCGCGGGCGCTACACGATTGCGATCGTCACGCACAACATGCAGCAGGCGGCGCGCGTGTCGGACCGGACCGCTTTTTTTTACGAAGGCAATCTGGTAGAGTTCGACGCGACGGAAACGCTGTTCACGCGTCCGCGCGAGAAGCGGACCGAAGACTACATCACCGGCCGTTTTGGCTGAAAAACGCAGCGAGGATTCAGAATGAACATGATTTTTGCGCGTGAAAGCGGAGCGATGAAGGCCTCGCTCCTGCGTTTGGCGGGCGAGGTGGAGCGGCGTCTGTCAGAGGTGCTGACGGCCACCGAACGGCGTGATACGGACGCGCTGAAAAGCTGGATGGCACGGGATTCGGAGATCGACGACTGGGAGGTGCGGATCGAAGAGGAGTGCCTCAAGATTCTGGCGCTGCACCAGCCGGTGGCACGCGATCTGCGGTTCGTGGTGGCCGTGCTCAAGATCAATAACGATCTGGAGCGGATCGGCGACATTGTTGTGAACATCGCCGACCGCGGGCTGCGGCTCACTGCCTTTCCGGTGACACCCTTGCAGCCGCGCCTGATGCAGATGGGGGGCATCGTGCGCGAGATGCTGGCGTCAAGCTTGGACGCGTTGATGGAACTGGATGTCGCGCGGGCTGAGGCCGTGATCGTGCGCGACGATGAGGTCGACCGGCTCAATGGCGAGGTCATCGGCGGCGTGATCGCGCAGGCGACGCTCGCCAACACCGGAGCCGTGACTGAGGCTTTGATTCTGACCCACAGCGTGGCGCGTGATCTGGAGCGGATCGGCGACCACGCAACCAATATCGCCGAGGATGTCGCCTATCTGGTGGATGGCACGATCATCCGCCACCAGAACCGGCATCGGAGCGGCAAAACCGGGGCGGAAACAGCACCGGATCAGCGGGAGGACCAAGATGGCCAATGAAAGCGTGTTGATTGTCGAGGATGACGCGGACATCCGGGAATTGCTGGGTTACACCTTGAAACGTGAGGGCTACACGGTCGAGGCGTGCGACTCCTCCGAATGCGCTCAGAATGTGATGCGCCGACGGACGCTGCCGGATCTGATTCTGTTGGATCTGATGCTGCCCGGAACGGATGGGTATGCGTTTTGCCGGTCGTTACGTGCCGATGAACGCACCGCGCGAATTCCGGTGATTATGGTGACCGCGCGTGACGAGGATGCGGACATCGTTGCCGGGCTCGAGGTGGGCGCTGATGATTATGTGACCAAGCCCTTCAGCGCGCGGATTCTGGTGGCGCGGATCAAAGCGGTGTTACGGCGCTCCGCCGTCGAACCGGGAGACGAGAAAGAGACGCTGACGCAAGGGCCATTCGAGATCGACCGCCTGCATCACACAGCCCGTATGAACGGGCAGCCGCTGACGCTGACGCTGAGCGAGTTTAAAGCGCTGGAACTTTTCGCAAAGCGGCCGGGTGTCGTCTTTTCGCGATATCAGATTGTGGATGCGATTCACGGAGAAGATTATCCCGTGACCGATCGGTCAGTGGATGTTCTGATCGTGGGCTTGCGCCGCAAGCTCGGAGACTGCGGCGAGTGGATCGAGACCGTGCGCGGCGTGGGATATCGAATGAAAGCGGAGTGAGTTGTGATAAGAAAAACGCTGTTCTGGCAATTTTTTGGTGTGCATGTTCTGCTGCTGATCGCGGCGGTGGGCTTTGTGGCCTTCTATATGTGGCAGTCGAGCCGGACGACCTATCGTCGGCAATGGCTACGCGAGCTGGAGATGCAGGCGCGTCTGGCAGCCGCCCTGCTGCCGGACGGCGACGGCGCGGTTGACGGGGCTGCGGCCGAACGTTTTTTTGGACGGCTGGGCGAAACCGACGGGCACCGCTTTACACTGATTCTGCCGGATGGACGGGTGCTTGGCGACACCCGGGCCGAAGCGAGCCAGATGGAGTCGCACGCGGACCGCCCCGAGGTGATTGAGGCGACGGCGAAAGGCTGTGGTATGAGCCAGCGTTACAGCTACAGTCTGGGTCAGTCGATGCTCTATCTGGCGCAACGCATTCCGGCCGAGGGCGCGTTGCGCGCCGTGATCCGTGTGGCGGTGCCGGCCCAGATCGTCACGCGCGAGACGCAGGCTGCTCAACAGGTGATGGGTGTTTTGCTGGCGGTGGTATTGGTGACGGCCTTGATCTTGAGCTATGGCGCGGCGCGGCGCGTCATCGGACCGGTGGCGGACTTGCAACTCGGCCTGGTGCGGATCGGCGGCGGTGAACTGGAGTATCGGCTGCCGATCCCCTCCGTGCCGCATCTGGCCGAACTGGCGCGCTCCATCAATCAGACGGCCGACCGGTTGCAGAAACATATCTACGCGCTGAACCATGAGCGGACCCTGCGCACGTTGATCCTCGCCAACATGACGCGCGGCGTGATCGCGATTGATCCGCGCCACGCGGTGCTTGATTTGAATGAATCGGCGCGGCACTTGCTGGGGTTGACGCATGCCGCAGCGGCGGGCACGCTGATCGGCGATGCGCTGCGCGAGCCGGAGCTGCTGTCGTTAATCGATGACAGCGAACGTAGCGAGGAGCCGGTCGAACGCGAAGTGATCATGGCGGGAGGCGCGGGCGAGCGGCGGCTGAACATGCGCGCCACCGCGCTGAACGATGCCGGCGGCCAACGGATCGGCACGCTGCTGGTGCTGAGCGATGTCACGTTGCTGCGTCATCTCGAAACTGTGCGACAGGATTTTGTCGCAAATGTCTCGCACGAATTACGGACGCCGGTCACCTCGGTCAAAGGGTTTGCCGAGGCTCTGCTTGACGGCGCGCTGAAAGATCCGGAAAAGGCAGAACGGTTCGTGCAGATCATCATGCGCCAAGCCAACCAATTGGAGTCGATCATCCGCGACCTGCTTGAGCTTTCCCGGCTGGACGAACATACCGGGCAGGCGCTCGACCGGCAGGAAACGCCAGTCAGCGAGATTTTGAAGCATGCGGTCGAGCTGTGCCAGACGCGTGCGGATGAGCGGGGTGTCGTGCTGGCGGTCACGTGCGAATCGGGCCTGACGGCGCGTGTGCATGCGGGTCTTGTTGAGCAGGCGCTGGTGAACCTGATCGACAACGGGATCAAATACGGTGTCAACGGCGGGGGCGGCCGCGTCGAGATCGAGGCGGCGTTGGAAGGCCCGACGGTACGAATCGCGGTGCGTGACTATGGCCCGGGCATCGAGCCGCAGCATGTCGGGCGGCTCTTCGAACGGTTCTACCGAGTGGACAAAGGGCGCAGCCGCGAACTGGGCGGCACCGGGCTTGGTCTGGCGATCGTCAAGCATATCGCGCTCATCCACGGCGGGACGGTCGCCGTGGCGAGCGAGCCGGGCAAGGGTGCCGTCTTCACGCTCCGCCTGCCGGCGTGAAGCAAAGGCTCATGACTGACAACAACTTCTTGTCCGGCGGCGCGTAAAAGGTGTATGCTCCCAAACTATGGTATGCGTCTAGGTCGCGCGCTGGGGGTCAGCGGCGCGGCGTGTCAAGGGATGCGCGGTGCCGGGACGCAAGCAGATAGGGGGAAACGGATGAAGCAGCTTTCACGGCGTGGTTTTTTGCGTACCGGTGTCGCAGCGGCCGGGGCGCTTTCAGTGGCAGGGTGTTCCAGCGTGTCGATCGCCAAGCCGGCGGTGTACCG
>MWEJ01000033.1 GCA_002071025.1 Verrucomicrobia bacterium ADurb.Bin070
CCGGCGACGTGATCACGGTCAAGTACGGTGAAAAACTCAACGAGGATGGCAGCTTGAGCTTGAAAGGCACCGACGCGCACTTCCGCTATCCCGCGTCGTTCGGAACGCTGCCCGGTGGCTGGTTCCAGACCGATCGCTTCGTTTGCGACGGCAGCCGCGCACAGGTCTACGAACCGCGTTTCACCTACAACGGCTTCCAGTATGTGGAGATCAGCGGCCTGGCGCGTGCGCCGGACGCCTCAAGTGTCGAGGCGTGCGTGGTTCACACTGACTTCAAAGACGCCGGACGCTTCACCTGTTCGAACGATCTGCTGAACAAACTCCAGCATGCCATTCTCTGGGCCTATCGCGGCAACTTTGTCAATGGTTACCCCACCGATTGCCCGCACCGTGAAAAGAACGGATGGACCGGCGATGCGTCGCTGGCCTCGGAACTCGCGATGTACAATTTTCAGAATACGGCGGCTTATGAAAAATGGGTCCAGGACTTGATCGACGAGCAACTCCCCGACGGCAACCTGGCGGCCATCGTGCCGACCAGCGGCTGGGGTTATCAATGGGGCAATGGCCCGGCCTGGGACAGCGCGCTGGTTATCATCCCGTGGATGCTGTACGTCTATCAAGGCGACACGCGCGCACTCGAAACCGCCTATCCCGCCATGGCGAAGTATGTCGACTACATGACCTCGCGCGCCAGGGACGGCATCGTCTCGCACGGTCTCGGCGACTGGATCCCGGTCAAGACTAAGACGCCCACCGAGGTGACCTCCACCGGCTATTATTATCTCGACGCACAGATCGTAGCACGTGCCGCAGAGCGGCTCGGCAAACCGGGCGATGCGCAGAAATACGCTGCGCTCGCGCGCTCGATTCGCGAGGCCTACACGCGCCACCTTTACAAAGGGAACGGCGTCTACTCAATCGGCAGCCAGACCGCACAAAGCTGCGCGCTGCACCAGGGGTTGGTCCCGGCAGCCGAACGCGCCGCAGCCGAAGCGCGCCTGGTCGAGTCCGTGCAGCAGACCCGCGCCTTCCCGGACTTCGGCATCTTGGGCTCGAAGTATGTGTTCCGCGCGCTAAGCGACGCCGGCCGCACAGACCTCGCCTTCGACATGGCCACGCAAGACGAACATCCCTCCTACGGCAACTGGATCAAGCGCGGCGCCACCACCTTCTGGGAGGACTGGAACGAAGGCGCGTCGCGCAACCACATCATGTTTGGCGACATCTCCGCCTGGTTTTATCAATATCTCGGCGGCATCCGTCTGGCCGACAACGTCTCAGCCGTCGCAGCGTCCGCCGATCCCCAGGCCGTGGCCTTCAAGCGTTTTGTCATTGCGCCGGAGCCGGTGGCTGGACTCGGCTGGGCGACGGCCGAACACGATTCGCCTTACGGCCTCATCCGCAGCGAGTGGCGGCGCGAAAACGGCGCGTTTGTGCTGGAAATCGAAATACCGGTCAACACCGAAGCGACCGTCTACCTGCCGGTCAAACCGGATGCGAAAAACGTGACCGCCGACGTGACGCCCATCGCGTCAGACCGCGACCGAATGGCCTTCCGCGTCGGCTCCGGCCGCTATCGCTTCTGCGCGCGCTGAACGGCGTCCAAACGCGTCAGAACGTCATGTCCGGATAGATAAGGCATTCAATTTTGGACTTCGACTTGAGGTCGCGGAAATAGGCGTCGACACCTGCTTTGTATTTCGTCCGCACGATGCTGTCGGTCAGGCGCTTGTGGTCTATCGGCACGCTCTTCAACAGGATGTGCGACACGCGTACCGTCGCCGGGACAGCCGGCGTGGTCGCGGTCGCCTCCGTGGCGGGCGTACGCGCGGTAACCTTCAAAACGTGATAGCCAAAGCGGGTCTCGATCACCGGGCCGATTACGCCGATCTCCTGTGTGAATGCAGCTTGCTCAAAGTCCTTGAGCATTTTACCGCGCGTGAACTCACCAAGGTCGCCACCATTTTTTGCGCTGGGACACTGCGAAACGGTGCGGGCCGTATCCGCAAAGTCGGCGCCGTCCAGAAGCTGCTTGCGGATCCCATCCAACTTGACACGCGTCGCTTGGTTGGTGGCCTTCAGCAAGGCTACGGATTCAGCGATCTCTTTGTCGCTGACCTTCAACGTGTCACGCACCTTCTGCTTCAACAGCTTGTCGATGACCAATCCGTCTTCAAACTCGCGGCGCATCATCGCTTCGCCCATCGGGCCTTTCATGAAAAAATCATTCGTCGTCCAGTTGCGCGACTTGAGCGAAACGGCGAGAGCCCGCAGTCCTTCCTGTCGATCCATCTCGGCCAACTGGATCTTCTGCTTGGCAGCTTCTTCCAACATGACCGTCTTAAAGACAAACGCTTTAATGGAGCGCCGCCGGAAATGCTCCTTGGCCTCCGCCATCCGATTGGTCGGAATGACCAGATGATTCACCTCGACATCGTCTTTGAGGTACCCCATCGCGCGCTTTTCCATGTCGGCCCAGGAGAGCGGCGTGCCGTTCACCATGGCCACCACATAGTCCGGCGGCATCTCAGCCGGCGGGGCGACCGGTTTCAAGGCGTTGCGGGACGCCTCTTCACGCCCGCAACCGCAGAACACAATCGCGCACATCGCACTCAAAAGTACAATCGTAGAGGACATCTGTCGCATGAAATAACTCCTACAAAGCAGAGGGTCAACACAAAACGGCAAGAAGGATACGAGATCACGTCTGGCTTTTCGAGTCAGAAATTCGCAGTCAGAAATTCGCGTGGTTCGGGAATTGCCGATTGCTGATGCCGATTGCTGATTGACATTCCCGGCTCAAGCCGCCAAAATTAAGCTTTAAATAATTGCTAGGAGTCCATATGAGTGAGGTGTTGAACCGAGTCGCAGAAATCGGTGTTGTTCCTGTCATCGCGATGAAGTCCGCCGAGCAGGCGTTGCCCTTGGCTGATGCGTTGCTGGCGGGTGGCTTGCCGGTAGTCGAAATCACGTTTCGCACGCAGGCTGCTGCTGAGATTATTCGTCTGCTTGCGCGCGAACGTCCCGAGCTGATTGTCGGCGCAGGCACCGTCCTGACACCTGAAACCGTACAGACTGCCGTCGCGGCCGGTGCGCGCTTTGCAGTGGCACCCGGCTTTAACCCCCGTGTGGCTGCGGCCGCCGACGAACTCAAGCTGCCTTTTGTGCCCGGGATCGCCAACCCTACTGACATCGAAACGGCACTCGACGCCGGCTGTCGGTTATTGAAATTTTTCCCGGCGGAAGCCGTGGGCGGTGTCAAGCTCCTCGCCGCGCTTTCTGCACCGTACCGGCACACGGGGGTGCGGTTCATGCCCACCGGCGGAATCTCGCCTGCCAACCTCGACAGCTATCTGGCGCTTGACACGGTGGCTGCTGTCGGCGGCACGTGGATCGCCACCCAAGCGGATTTGGCGCAAGGGCATTGGGAAGAGATCGCCGGCCGTTGCCGCAAAGCCTGCGAACTCGTGCATGCGGCCAGGGCCAGCAAACAGTAACAGACATGAGCACGGTTAAATTCAATTGCCCGCACTGCCAGCAGCGTCTCGGTGTCGCAGACACCCTGCTCGGCCAGAAAATTTCCTGTCCCACGTGCGGCGGACATATTCGGCTGCCTGAAAATCCGGCGGCGCCCCCCGCACCGGCTGCTCCGCTCGCGGCGTCGCCGAAAGCTGCCGAACCGCCGCTGCCGCAGTTTGTGGTCCAGGCCCCGCCGCCGCCGCAGCCCGCAATCCCCGTGGAGAAGCCGAAAACCTTCGGAACCACGGTGCCCGTCACCCTCATGAACGGGGACATCACGTTTTTCTGCCCAGGCTGTTCCAGCAAACTTGTCGTCACCGAACGGGCGGCAGGCAAACAAATCCCCTGCCGCGCGTGCGGTACTCCTGTGACCGTGCCGAGCACGGGCATTCCGCCCGATCCCGCCGGCCGGCAAACCATCAACCTTTCCTTGCGGCAGGAAGGACACACCTCTCTGCGCGAGCTGGTGGCGCGAGCGCGTACGGGTGACACTCTGGCGGCCAAAGCCGTGCTTGCATACGGTGCCAACGCCGTTTCCGATCTGCTCGACGGGCTTGAAAACTCCTTTGATGAGCCCAAAGAGAATCGAGAGGCCGACATCTTGGTCGACCTGCTGGTCAGAATCGGCATTGCCAGCGTCAAGCCGTTGATCACGAAACTCGGCAAGAGCCGGCGCGCCTACTACGCACTCGGACGTATCGGCAACGAAGAAGCCGTCGAGGCCTTGGTGCGTGAACTGGCTTCGGTCAACTGGCGACGTGTGGAAGCTGCCTGTATCGGACTGGGCTTACTTGACAACGCCGCCTCTCTGTATGTGATTCCGCAGCTCGAAAACACCCGCAAATCAACGCGTGTCGGTGAAGTGTACGCTGCGGCAGGCAGCGCTATCACCGCCTTACAGCGCCGCTTCGCAACACGTGTGTAATGCCAGCCCTGTTCACCGGTGCCTTACAGATCGTGTGCCGACACGCCCGCAAGCCTCCTAAACCGACACACAACCCTCGCATCATGCTCCTCAACCTGTTCTCATCCCCGGTGCCGCAGGATTATCTGCGCGATGAGTCGCGCAAAACAGGGACTGCCCAAGGCATCGTCTTCCCCCGTTCAGTTGACGAATTGACTGCCGCGCTACGTGAGGCCGCCGCCGCCGGCCAGCCGATCACCGTCCAAGGCGCGCGTACCGGCATTGCGGCGGGTGCTGTGCCTGATGGCGGACTGGTCGTGAATCTCTCGAAGCTGGAAGCCATTCTCGGCTTCGGAACAGACAGTGACGGCTGCCCCACCCTGCGGGTCCAGCCCGGCGTCACACTGACCGCCCTGCGCCGGCATCTGTCGGCGGCAGACCGGCCCTGCCTGTTCACGCCGGACCCCACGGAAACCTCCGCCAGCATCGGCGGCATGGCGGCCTGCAATGCGTCCGGTGCCTGCTCCTTTGCCTACGGCCCCACGCGGGCGCACGTCGCGGCGATGACCGTCTTGCTGGCCGACGGCGACAGGGTCACGCTGCGACGGGGCCAAGCCGTCGCCCAAGGCGACCACTTTGCGCTCCAGACCCAGAGCGGGCGTACCGTCACCGGCACCCTGCCGCACCTGACCATGCCCGCCGTCAAGAACGCCGCCGGCTATTGGGTCAAACCCGGCATGGATCTGTTGGACCTTTTTATCGGCAGCGAGGGCACGCTCGGCATTCTTGCCGAACTCGAGCTCCGACTCTCTCCCAAGCCTGCCCAGACCCTCGGCATCCTCTGCTATTTTTCAGACGAAAACCACGCCCTCGCCTGCGTGTCCGCTTTGCGCGAGCAAGCCCGTGGCGCCGCGCCTCACACGCTCGCGGCCATCGAATATTTCGACGCCGATGCGCTGCGTCTGATTCGTTCCAGTACCGCCCACACCGGGCTGCTGCTTCCCGCGCCGCAGCCGCACTGGAAGGTCGCCCTCTACCTAGAATGGGCTCTCGCCGCGCAAGCGCCCCTGCCCGACGCCCTGACCAGCCGCGTGCTGGCAGCCTGCAACGGCAGCGCGCATGACACGTGGCTCGCCGCCGACGCGCCGACGCTCGAGAAGCTGAAAGCATTCCGTCATGCCGTCCCCGAACAGGTCAACGCCCTGATCGCCGAACGTAAGCTCCGCCATCCCGACCTCACCAAACTCGGCACTGACCTTTCCGTGCCGGATGACCGCTTGACCGCCGTCATGCGCCTCTATCGCGACGGACTCGCCGAAGCAGGCTTGGAACATGTGATCTTCGGCCACATCGGCAACAACCACGTGCACGTCAACATCCTGCCGCGCGACATGTCCGAACATGCCGCCGGCAAACGGCTCGTGCACGCTTGGGCGCAACAGGTGGTTGCTTGGGGAGGAAGCGTCTCAGGCGAACACGGGATCGGCCGCCTGAAGAAGGAGCTGCTACACATCATGTACGGTGCAGAGGGGATCGCCGGCATGCGTCGCCTTAAAGCCTGCTTCGATCCAGAAAACCGATTGAATCCCGGTCGCTTGTTCGACTGAAAATGGGGAGTGCGTGTGCGCCTGATCATACCTGTCACGTGGCTCATGCTGCTGCTACCCGCTGTTATGACAGGCGCCCCTGCCGCACGCGCCTTGGTCTATCAGGCAGAAGCCGCACGGCTCCACCCTGAACGCGCCGAGGCGGTGGCACACGCCCCTTTCAAGGACGGATACGGCGTGGCGCTGAAACCGGGAGTGACCGCCGCCCACCCTTCAGACAACACGCCGCCGGACCTCGTGTTCACCGTCAACGAGCCGACAGCCGGACGATTCGTGCTGAGGACCTACGCCGCCGTCGATCCCGCCGGCGCCGAGCAGATGCGCCGCGCCACCAGTAAACACGCCTCGCTCTTCGCGGATTTCCAGATCGACTCTCAACGCCCCACGCGGCGTGTCATTTTTGTGCCGTGGAGCACGCCGGAATCCTGCACCCAAGTCCTTGGCATTTTCGATCTGACCAACGGCGCGCAATCGATCAAAGTCTGGCTGCCGCCCCATGTGCGGTTCGACCGCTTAGAGGTTCATCCCTACCGTGCGCCGGCCGTTCCGCAAGAGGCGGATTCATATCGGCCTTCCGTGCGACCGCCTGTCGGCCATCCGCGCCTGTGGGTGACACGCACCTCACTTGCGCGTGTCCGGTCCAAGCTTGACCATCCGGAGCATGCGGCACAGTGGCGCGCAGTTCGCAAGCTGGCCGACAAGCCCGTAAACGTCCTCTTCCCAGAAAACGCGGAAATGGCTCATAATGCGGCGCTGGAAAACGCTGCGGCCGCCAAGGCGTTCGTTTACCTGATGTCCGGCGACGCACGACACGGTCGCGAGGCGGTGCGTTTGATGCGCGAATACCTGTCGCGCGTCGCTTTCGGCAATCTGCTCGACATCACGCGCGAAACCGGCGCCGCGATCTACGCCGCCGCGCGCGTGTATGACTGGTGCCACGCACTCTGCACGTCGGACGACCGCGAAATCCTGCGCCGTCACATGATGCGTCTCGCGGAAGAAATGGAGTGCGGCTGGCCGCCTTTCAAAGGCTCGGTCGTCAACGGCCACGGCAACGAGGCCATGATCAACCGCGATCTGCTCGCCATGTCCATCGCGCTGCATGATGAGGACCCCGTGCCCTACCGATACTGTGCCTACCGGCTCCTTGAAGAACTCGTTCCGATGCGGCGCTTCGAATATCACTCTCCACGCCACAACCAGGGCGTCAGCTACGCGGCCTACCGCTTCGGATGGGAAATGCACGCGGCTTGGCTCTTCCGCCGCATGACCGAGCGCGAGGTCTTTGATCCGAACATCAAGACCGTGCCCCTGTACTGGCTCAACATGCGTCTTCCGAACGGCGAGATGCTGCGCGACGGTGACGGCATTCCCTCCGGCCGATACTACAGCTACGCGCAGACCGCCCTGCTCTGCTACGCCTACAACAACGACCCGCTCCTCAAAGGCGAGTTCCTGCGTCAGGGCGGCAAGGCCGCCGACCCCCTGCTCTATCTGCTGCTCAACGATCCCGCGCTCCGCGCCGAGCCGGACCTCACCACGCTGCCGCTCACAACGGACTTCGGTCCGGTATTGAGCGGCATGATCACGCGCACCGACTGGAACATGGGCAGCAACGCCAGCCACACGGTCGTCGCGGAGATCAAGGGCGGCGGCTACCACTTCGGCAATCACCAGCACGCGGATGCCGGCGCGATTCAACTTTATTACCGTGGCTTGCAGGTCGCAGACCTCGGCCAATACAAATTTTACGGCACGCCGTACGACCTGAATTTCAACAAACGCTCCGTCGCGCACAGCATGGTGCTGGCGGTCGATCCCGGCGAAACGTTTCTCAAGACGCCGGCCAATGACGGCGGTTCGCGCTTTCTGCAGACCCACCCGCGCACGCCGCTGCAGCTTCAGGACACGCCCCTTTTTCAATACGGTCGCAAACTGTCATGCGGGTTCGGCCCCTCAGCCTTGCGCCCTTCGTACAGTTACTACGCCGCCGATCTTCGCGCCGCCTACTCGCCGAAAATCGCCGCGTTCGCGCGGTCTTTCTGTTTCCTCAACCTCGGCAGGCCCGACCACCCCGCGTGCGTGATCGTGCTGGACGACATCCGCACCGCCGATCCCGCCTTCAAGAAATACTGGCAGATCAACACGCTGCAACCGCCGCGCCGCACCACAGAAGGCGTCCAGCTTCACAACGCTGTGAACGGTGTTACGGGACGGGTCGATGTCTGTCTGCTTCGTCCCGCTCCCGAAGACCGGACACTTGAGATCAAGAGTGGCTCAGACGTGTACGATGTTTTTGGCTACACGGTCACGCCGCCCGTCGCCACCCAGCCCGAAGCCAACGGCCACCGCGTGCTCTTCTCGCCCCGGCAGGCGCGCGCGCACGACACCTTCCTCGTCCTGCTGCAGGCGTATGACGACTCGGTCGCGCCCCTACCGTACACGCTGGCCGAAAGTGCCGAATGCGTGATCCTCCGCATCGCCGACCGCATCGTCTGCCTGGCGCGCGGCGGACGGTTACTCAAAGGGCCCTTGGACATCACGGTGCCTGCAGATGGCACGCGTTACGAGGTCGTGCTTGCCGGCCTGGCTCCGGGCACGTGGCGTATCTCCGCACCGCACGGCGAAACAACGGCCGAGAGCGTGGCCGGCAACCACACGCTCTCCTTCATCTCAGCCGCCGGCCGCTGCCGGATCACCCGCTAACGATCAAGGCAACTGGAATCATCATCTATTCGCGACCGCAAGGATTCGTTGTTGATGTCCCCCAAAAGTTGATTAGTCAGATTGCATCGATCCAAGGTTTAAAAAAGGATGAATTCTGGCAAATGACAGACACGGCGAGATTTCTTTTCGCAATAAATAATGATGAACGGGGCGACAAGGAGGATCGCATTCAAATCGGCATCGCTCTCTTGACTCAGCTTGTGGCTATCCCAGCAATTCAGGAGCAAGCGGCCTTATGAACAGTCAAGGTGGATGCCGTCAATCACCGATAAATCAGCTCACTAGCATACCATTGGCAGTGCACGGGCGGCACGCTGAGGAGGTTGCGTCCCCTTGGACTTCGTGAGGACACCCACGACGGCTTACACTATCGATTCCTTCTTTGGGTCACGCAAATAGGTGTCATAGTTCTTTTGAACCAAGCAAGATATGTGGTTTGCATAACAATAGCGGCACATGTGAGGGCATGTGTTGCAGGCACCGATATCCTTGCTGATCACACACCCACATGCCTCTCGTTGCCCCTTGTCCTTGCGCGATTTTAAATCCTTGCGGATACCACCAGCACTCAGAATCGGGTCTTTTGTAAATCGACATGGGATAATCTACGCGGACGCCAAGGCCGGCGGCGAGCTGTGGAAGGAGCTTGTGCGTGCGACGCGCAAGCGCAAGCGGCGCTGCCCGCGGCAGGACGGACGCGTCCGCGGCCTGATACCTGGCGTGGGGACTTGCACCCCACAAGTTACGTGCCATGCCCGGCACACACGCTACTCCTCAGGCGCGGCCTTTAGGACGTCGCCTGAAGGAGATTGTTCGCCGTTTCGTCTGCAGCTCCCTCGGGAAGTATGCCAGAAGTATACACTCTTCCCATCGGCATCGGCAAAAAAGGAGCCGTGATCATCGCCGTACTCTTCGCCTTCATCCGGCAGGGCAACGTCACGAAAGATGCCTCTGAACTGGATCAAGGGCATTTGGACCTTCCTTCTCTGCAGAGGGCGGAAGTCCTCAATGAGAGGCATAAGATTAGTCCCTCCAGATAATACGCCAGCGTAAAACTCGCCATCATTGAAAGAGTCTCGAATGCAAAGACGTTCGATTGATGCTGCCGCGGCAGCTTTGTCTCCGATGAGTGGTTTCAGGCGGTTGATGGGGAGCGCTGACCACACTGCAAGTCCCACGAGTACGAGGCCAATCAGCAACATGCTAAACCAAGCGACCCTCAGTCCTAACCACCGAGAAAGCAGAAGGAAGATCCCCGCGAAACCTAGCGAGATCGGGAATAGGAAGATGAGCCCCAGGATGAACCAGCCAGCAGTAAGCAGCGGGAAGTGACTTTCTGTGGAAGAGTAATTCACCGAGGACATGGAAAACCACGATGCGAGCAATAGCAGGGCCGCTCCGCTGATAAGGAAGCATGCTTTCGTCGTTTTGCTGTGAGATGTCATTTTGTCATGGCGAACAAGTTATTGAGCGGTTTCTTCTGTTCCTTACACGGTTCTTCCGTTGTCGCCGTAAACCTTTCAACTTCTACATGTACTGTAGCGCGTTTTTGACGGGCGAGCAATATGAAAAACGGTCTGGACTTTGCCGCTGTTTCTTACGATAATTCGCCCTTTCGTCGCAATCCACTGGAGACAAGCGACTTATGATGTCGCTGTTTCTTCCGGAGGAAAAAGGGGGTGCGCTAGATGAAGCCTTTATCTCCGGAGCTGCTGAACGCCTACACGAAGGCGCTCGGCCCCCTTGCCTAACCACACTTGTTGACGCTGCCGTTCCCCGTGTCCCTGCGCCTTTGCGTCCCTGCGTTAAATCCCCTCAGTCACGCCTTTCATTGCCGCCCCATCGCCAGTCGGAGCAGGCGTGGCCCCGCCGGCCTGCTGCTGCTTCATGAACGTCATCCACTCCGGCTCTACCTCGCTCGGCGTCCGCAGCGCAAACCCCGCCTCCACCGGCCAGCCGGGAAACGCCTCGTCCAACAACGGCTTGTCGAAATCCCGCTGCAGCGCCTCTGAAATCAGCACGGCGTCGCCCTTGGCAACTTGGTCGAAGGCCTGTTGGTGCGCGCCGCCCGCCAGCGTGCCGCTCCCGCTCTCGGCCAGCATCGTCAGCAGACCTCCCGTGCCGAGCAACGTGATCTGCTTGTCCAGATAGTCCAAATGGTCACGGAACGGCGCTTTGGAACCTCCACCACAACCGCCGTCCACATACTTCACATCCGTGCCGTTGGGCAGACACCCGCGGCCGTCCTTGACAAGGTTCACCTCGGAAGCCGGTACATGCAGCCACTCAGAAGCAATCGGAGTCGGAAGATCCCGATAGCCGCGCCCCTTGCCGATCAACCGCGACATGCCGGCAACCGGCTGCTCACCCGTCGCCTGACGGTACGCGCCCATGGAGCCGGCGGCAGCGCCGCCGAACGCAGCCACGAAAGCGTGGAACGCCGCGATGTTCTGTTCGGTGGCCTGGACGCCCTTCCACCACTCGCGGAAAGCCGTCTCGTACTTCGCCTTGCGGTCGAAAAACGGAGTCGCGTCAGACATGACCGGAATGCGGTGCCCGCCCGAAGACGGCGCCCGCTCCCGCCCGAGGCCGAGCGTGACGTCAATGCCGCCGGAACCTTCCGACAGATATAGATTGACATCCACCAGAAGTCAGACCCGTACCTTCTGTAAATCGACATGGCGGTATTATAGCTATACGCAACAGTTAACCACAACCTCAAAAAGGGCTGTTTGATACACACTTGATACACAGTCAAAAGAAACAAAAAAGCCGCCGAAACCTTGATTTCAGCGGCTATTTCATCAACCGAAGATGGTTGGACCAGTGGGATTCGAACCCACGACCCCAACATTAAAAGTGTCGTGCTCTACCGACTGAGCTATGGTCCATTACGTCTAAAAAATGTCGCGTTAGTTAACCAAAATATCGGCCCTGTGTCAATTGACCATCACACAGAAATTTTGCTATTTTGGAAAGACACAGGAGCAAGAACCGCGTATGACGTTGATTGAGAAAATTGTCGCCAGCCCCCACGACTATTCCTTGGATGTGGAAACGTTGGGTGAATGCAAGATCGACTCCCCGATCCGGAACCGGGAGTTCATCGATCCCGACGAGCGTATCCTCATCACCGAGAACGTGAAACTGCTACACGAGGCAACCCGGCATCTGGGGATCACCCCGTCCTTCGAGCGGGCCGGCCCCCACCAGAAGATCTTCCACGATCCGTCATGGAGCCGGGTGGGCATCGTCACGGCCGGCGGACTCTGCCCGGGGCTGAACCACGTGATCAAGGGGCTGGTCGAGATCCTGATGTTCGATTACGGCATCAAGACGATCTACGGCATCCGCTATGGCTACGCGGGGCTGATTCCGCGTTTCGGCTACAATCCGATCATGCTGGACACCGACAAGGTCGACACCATTCACGAACACGGCGGCACGATGCTCGGCTCCTCGCGCGGCCAGCAGGATACCGGTGAGATCGTGGACACACTCGCGCGCATGAACATCAATATTCTGTTCTGCATCGGCGGAGACGGCTCGCTGCGTTGCGCACACGACATTTCCGAAGAGTGCCGCCGGCGCAAGCTCTCTATCAGCGTGATCGGCATTCCCAAAACCATCGACAACGACCTGCATTTCGTGGGGCGCAGCTTCGGTTTTGAAACGGCGGTGGCTGAAGCCACTCAGATCATTCAGGCGGCCCATACCGAGGCGAAAGGCACCTTTAACGGCATCGGGCTTGTACGCCTCATGGGACGAGACTCGGGCTTCATCGCGGCCTATGCTACGCTGGCCAACCCGGTCGTCAATTTCTGCCTGATCCCTGAACTGGACTTTGAGATGGAGGGACCGCACGGTCTGCTCGCGGCGCTCTCGTACCGCTTCGACCGTTTCAAGGACCACGCGGTCATCGTCGTTGCGGAGGGGGCGGGGCAGCGCCATATCGCCGCCGAGCCCGAGCGCAGGGACGCTTCGGGCAATATCTTGAAGAAGGATATCGGCGAGTATCTGCGCCAATGCATCACCCAGCATTTCAAAGCGAATAAGCGCGAGGCGTCGGTCAAATACTTCGACCCCAGCTACACCATCCGCAGCGTGCCGGCCAAGGGAACCGACGCGATCCGCTGCTACATGCTGGCGCGCAACGCGGTACACGCCGCGATGGCAGGCCGCACGGACTGCGTGGTGGGCAATCAGGACGACTGGTACACGCTGGTGCCGATCCGGCTGGCAACCATCGAACGCCAGAAAGTCAACCTCAACAGCGACCTCTGGCGCGCCGTGATGGACGCGACCGGCCAACTGCTCTATTTTGGCGGTGAGAGCAACGGCTTCAACCGTAACGGCGAGACGGTGCCATGAACGATACCCTCACCCAACCGTCTCGGCGTTGCGCTGTCATCGGCATTGTCGGCCGGACCAACTCGGGTAAATCGACGTTGCTCAACCGCATGGTTGGCGAAAAAGTCAGCATCGTCAGCCCCGTTGTGCAGACCACGCGCAACACAATCCGCGGCATCCTGACCGAAGACCGTGGCCAGCTCGTCTTTCTGGACACCCCCGGCCTGCACAAATCCGAAAGCACGCTCGGGACCCTGATGAACCGCATGGCTCGACAGGCCTCGGCCGGTGTCGATGTCCTGCTCGTGGTTTTCGACGGCGCGAGCCGCCCGCATCTGGAGGATGACGGCTGGATGCGGCGCGCCCTGTTCGCCGAACAGCCTGTGATCTTCGCACTCAACAAAAGCGACCAGTCTCCGTTTTACGAGGTGGCCTTCCTCGACCTGTGGCAGTCCATCCAAGCCGAAAAACAACATCCCCGCGAGGTGTGTTGGGTGAAGACCTCGGCCCTGCATCCGGCCGGCGCGGTTAACCTGGTCGACCGCCTGTACGCGCTGGCGCACCCTTCGGACGGCTATCTGTTCCCGGAGGATGTGGTCACGGACTATCCACGCAAGCTGGCGATCGCCGATGTGGTACGCGAAAAATTCCTAGCCCGCCTGCATGACGAACTCCCGCACGAGCTGGGTGTCAAGGTCGACCAGATCGACGAAGCGCCCGGCGCCTGGGAGGTGTCGGTCACGCTGCTGGTGTCGCGCCCGTCGCAAAAAGGCATCGTGATCGGGCCCAAAGGCCGAACGCTCAAATATGTGCGGCAGTGCGCCGAGCCGGAACTTTCCGAAATGTTCGGCGTCAAAGTCACGCTGGCGCTCTGGGTCAAGATCGAAAAGAATTGGATGAAGAACTTCTGGCTGCTGCAACAGATGGGCTACGCAGGCCAGTATTGAGCTTTTTTGGCGGGCACACATAAACCGCATTGACTTGTCTGCCAGAGGTGACTAAGCTTACAACCCATGTATTTCTAGTTGAGGTGATTTTATGGCATGTCTGACAGTTTTGGATGGATCTTTGAAGGGGCAGCGTTTCACCCTCGAGCAGGCTATGACGCGCGTGGGGCGGCGCGAGGGGAACGACTGGGTGCTACAGGACGGGTCGATCTCCGGCACGCACTGCGAGATTGAAAAAACCGACGCCGGCTTCCTGCTCCGCGATTTAGGGTCCACCAACGGAACAAAAGTCAACAACGTCGCCATCAAAGAGAAAAACCTCTCGCGAAACGACATCATCCTGATGGGCGAGGTGCCGGTGATGATCGAGGGCGACGATGTCCCTCAATCGGAGCGGCCTGAACCCATCGCCGTGCCGCGCACGACGATCATCATTCAGCCCAAGCGCACCCTCGAGACCCCCAAAGAGTTCGGCAAAAAATCGAACACCAACAAGGTTTGGGTGGCCGTGATCGTCGTGCTGGTGCTCGTGATTGCCTACCTGCTGGTGCAACTTTTCACTGGCGGGGGTGCTGCGACGGCTGGCTGAGTGCGCCCTGGCGTCACAACATCCACGGCAGAACCTGCTCTTTGGTGAGCGGAGCCACGCGCTGTTCTTCGGTTGTCTCACCGCGTATCATCCGGATGGTCACGGCAGGTCGGCTGCCACAGTCGGCATAGGCCGCGCACAGACCCGCTGCCCGTGTGATGCTGGCGTCATCAGCCGCCCCAGGGATCAAAGCCGTCGGCCCGGGCACATCCACGGTGTGCAGCAGCACATCCGCGGAGGAACGTTGGGCTTTAAGAGCCGCGTTATCGCGCGCGTCGCGTCCGACCACGCACTTCACGCCTCCGGGCAGCCGGAAGTGGCGACCGCGCAGCAGCAGCCAGACCAGCCGTTCCTCGCCAAACCCCTCATGGCCGCGCAGATCAGCCAACTTGCGGCAGAAGCCTTTTTCGGTCAACAGGCAGCCGCCAGCCGGCGTCGGATAATCGGTGAGCCCGTAGCGCTCCGCCAACTCGCGCTGCGGTTTGCGCGACCGACCGCTCAATCCCAGCAGACGGCTGCGGTCCACCACGCCCGCCTGTTCCGGAACTGTGGGCTCCAGCAACAGCGCGCTCAAGGGACGCAGCAGACGTCCCGACAGCGCCGCATCGCGCTCCACGATCGCCAGCGAACGTCGGTTCTGCGACATTGGCCGCTGGTTCAGCACTTCGCCGGTCGCGACAAAGTCAAAGCCCATCTTTGCCATCAGCGCACCCGCGCGCTGGATCATTCGCGCGTGGCAGTCGATGCAGGGGTTGAGCGCACCGCCAAATCCATGCGGCGGGTGCTCGACGAGATCAAGGATATCGCGGGTGAAATCCACCACGTGCAGCGGCACGTCCAATTGCCGCGCCGCGTCACGCGCCGAGTCCAGCTTGAAAAACGGGCTGGCAAACACCACACCCTCCACCTCCAACCCCTGCTCGCGCAGCACGCATACCGCCAGCCGGCTGTCCAAGCCGCCCGACAGCAGACTGAGTCCGCGTCCGCGCCGTTCACCGTCCCCTCGCTTCTGCCCGTGCGCCTCACTCTCCACCGCGTCAACCCCTTCCCACGCCCGACACGCGGGCCTTTCTTTTCCAAAACGGATACGTTATGCTGAGAAAACAAGTCGAGGAGAATACTGGATGTCACATGCCCTGTCGATCATGAACCCGTTTTTCATGCTGGTTTGCTGTGCTGCGCTGGCCCAGAATGAACGGGCCGTGATGCCAGTGAGACTGCCTGGCACCTCGCTCGACACTTCGCTGCGCAACGAGGCGGACCGGGCCATCCGCCAGTCTGTGCGCTGGCTGGCCGCTCGCCAGCAGGCGGATGGCGCTTGGGGCGTGACGAACCGTGTTCGGGTGACCGCGCTCGTGGTGACGGCGCTCGCCGCCGCATCCTGCCCCGAAGGTGACAGTGCGCGCGCGCGGGCCACGCTCTGGCTGGGCGGCACCGCCGCCACGCCGCTGACATCGCTCGGCGACCACGCCTGGCGACTGCTCGCCCTCTCCCTGGCGCTGCCAGAGACACCTGGACGTCACGCCTACCTGCATGATCTTGCCCGTCGCGCGCCGCCCGCCGCCACAGGCGCGTCCGCAGACGACCGCCGACTATGGCGCGAAGCCCTGAGCCAGGCCGGACAGGAAGCGCCGCCAGTGTCGGAGTCGAAGGACGAAGAATCGCGTGCGCTGCTCGCACACGCCGCCGCCGCCTGGCCCCCCGCGCTTGACGGCACGCGCGCGTTGTGGCGTCTCGCGCGGATGATCAATCGCTCGGCCGGGGGCCAGTTGCTACGCGGCCAGACGCCTCTGGACTGGCGCAATCACATGGCCAACCGCCTGATCACCGCCCAAAAAAATGACCCGGAAGGTGGCGGTTTCTGGTCGGCTGCCACTCCGGACCGGCAGCTTGCCGAAACCGCGTACGGGATCCTCGGCCTGCTTGAATTGTGATCCTCCACCCCTCATTTTTTTATTTGTCGAATCTCTCACGCTGCCTTATAATTTTTGCATCATGAGTGAGTGTTTACAAACAGGGTACAGGGTGCAAACATCATGAGCAAGACACTGCGTGTTGGAATTGTCGGTGGCGGTAATGATTCGTTCATCGGCGCCGTCCACCGTGCGGCCATTGAGCAGATCGGCCGCCTCGAGCTGGTTTGCGGAGCCTTTGGCTCAACGCGGCAGAGTTCGTTTGAGACCGGCAAGCGTCTCAAGCTGCCCACGCGGCGCTCGTACGGCACCTACCGCGACATGTTCCGACGCGAGGCGAGCCTGCCTGAAGGCGAGCGCATGGATTTTGTCGCGATCCTGGCGCCGAATGCCATGCACTATCCCGTGGCGATGTCGTCGATTGACGCCGGCTTCTCTGTATTCAGCGAGAAGCCCTTCACCTGCAACATGGACGAGGCCCTCAACCTGACGCGTAAGCAGCAGGCCAGCGGCCTCGCCTACGGTATCGCCATGGCCTACCAGGGATATCCCATGCTGCAGACGGCGCGACAGCTCTTGCTGGAGGAGAAGGCAATTGGCGCCATCCGCAAAATCGTCGCACGCTATCCGCTCGGATGGCTGGCTCAACGTCTTGAAACGGCAGGAAACAAACAGGCTGGCTGGCGTACCGATCCGCGGCGTTGTGGCCCCGCGGGCTGCCTGATTGATCTGGGCATCCACTGCTTTTATGTGACGGAATGGCTCTCCGGACTCGCTGTCAGCGAGGTGTGCGCCGACCTGCGACCGACCGTGCCGGGACGTATCCTCGACGACGACTGCAGCGTCCTCGCGCGCTTCACGGGCGGCGCCCGCGGCGTCTTTCTGGCCAGCCAGATCGCCACAGGGCGCCACGACGGCCTTTCCATCGAACTGATGGGCGACCGCGGTGCCATGGCCTGGTCTCAGCGCGAACCCGACCGATTGCTGATGCGCGACATCGACGGAGCAGAACGGCTTCTGACCGGCGGCAATGCCGCGACGGACATGCTTGCGGGCCCTGGCCCCTTCGGCAGCGACAGCGCCTACATCACAGCGCTGGCTGCCACTTACAAGGCGTATGCCGACTACCTGGACGCCGTGACCGCCAAAAAAGGCGCCGCCGCATCCACGCGCGGCTTCATGACGATCGAAGACGGCCTCCGCTCTGTCGTTTTCGTTGACGCCGTCTTGAGGAATTGCGCCGCGCCGGAGGACCCCGCACCGCCACCGCCGAAGTGGACGCCTGTCGTCGTGCCGCCGATCCCCGAATTGTGATGTCACACGGCGAACGCGCGTTTCCCGCGAGCCGACGTTTACGCGCTTGAGCCGTGTTCATTTTCTGTTATACTACCTTCAAACTAATTGGTGCCGAGCTTTTCAGCGCGACGGCTTGCCTGCCGGATTTCGCCTGCGGCTCGATCTAGAGGGAGACCCGATGAAACTGTTGAATCTGAACCGCCGTCACTTCGTGAAGTCCGCCGCCGCAGGCGCCTCGCTCGCCGCCCTGCCCGGCATCCTTAAAGCTCAGCAAGCCCCGTCGCAAAACGTGGCCGGCGCCAACAGCCGGATCAACGTGGCCTGTATCGGATTCTCTGATCGGTTCAAGGACGCCCTGCTGCCCTCTTTCATCAAGTCAAAGGACGAACTGAACTTCGACATGGTTGCGCTGGCCGACCTCTGGAGCCAGCGCCGCACCGAAGGCAAGGCCCGGATCGAAGAGAAGATCGGTCACGGTATCGACCTGTACAAGAGCGATGAGGATCTCTACGAAAAGGCGAAAAATGTAGACGCCGTGATCATCTCCACCGCCGACTTCCAACATGCGCGCCACACCGTGCATGCCGTCACCGCCGGCAAGGATTCCTACACCGAGAAGCCGATGGCCGAGGACATGGACGCCGCCAACGCCGTGCTGGATGCCGTCCATGCGGCCCGCAAGGCCGGCAACCGCGGTGGGGCCGTCGTTCAGATCGGCTCGCAGCGCCGCAGCGGCAACGCCTACCACATCGCCAACGACTACATCCGCTCCGGCAAGTTCGGC
>MWEJ01000034.1 GCA_002071025.1 Verrucomicrobia bacterium ADurb.Bin070
CTGGGGCAGCGCCGCGCCGGCCCGCAACCCGTTCGCGATGCCGAGCGTCAGATCGGTGAGCCGGGCGTCGAACAACGCCTGCCGCCGCCGGATGCGCGAGCGCAACCACAGGATCGGCAAGCGGAAACAGAGCACGGCGGCCAGCAGCGAACAGCCGATCAGGATCAAAGGACTCAGCACGTTGAAGGCGATCAGAATCGCCGCCAAGCTTCCGCCTCCGAGCAGCGCCGCCGACCAGCAGGACTGCGCCAGGCGTTCGGGCGTCGTGAAGCGGTAGATCGGCCCGAGCTGCGTGCGGCCGTCGCTTTTGACATAACGGCCGGCCGAGCGCTCCAGTCCGAGCTGCGCCAGCAGCGGCGTCACCACCCACACGCCCCACGTGACGGCGGCAAACACCAGCAGCAGCACCGCGATATCCACCATCCCGAAATTACCCATGCCTCAATCCTTCCCGCCTCCTCACGCCTTCGGCACAAACACACTCATATCCAGCCGCAGGTCGCCTTTGGCCTTCAGCTCTTCCACGAACTGCGGAATGTTGCCGGTGGCGACCATCGTGCCGGTCACCTTGCCGTCCGGACCGAACCCCTTCTGCTCAAACTGGAAGATGTCCTGCAGCAGGATCGTGGCCCCCTCGCGTCCGGTCACCTCGGAGATCTGCACGATCTTGCGGCTGCCGTCGGGCAGGCGATTCTGCTGCACGATCAGGTTCACGGCCGACGCGATCTGCTCGCGGATCGCGGCGGAGGGCAGCTCGAAGCCCGCCATCATGACCATGTTTTCCAGTCGCGACAGGCAGTCGCGCGGCGTGTTTGCATGCGCCGTGGTAAGCGAGCCGTCGTGGCCCGTATTCATCGCCTGCAGCATATCCAAGGCTTCGGGCCCGCGGCACTCGCCGACCACAATGCGGTCCGGCCGCATGCGCAGCGCATTGATCACCAGATCGCGGATCGCGACACGCCCGCGTCCCTCGATGTTGGCCGGGCGCGCCTCCAGGCGCACGATGTTGCGGTGGCTCAGCTTCAGCTCGGCCGAATCCTCGATCGTCACCAGCCGCTCGCCGCGCGGGATGAACTGCGAGAGCACATTCAGCAGCGTGGTCTTGCCGGACCCGGTGCCGCCCGAGACCACGATATTTTGCCGGGCGCGCACAGCCTCTTCCAGAAAGAGGGCGATCTCGGGCGTCATGCTGCCGAAGGCGATCAGGTCGTCGGTCGTCAGCTTGCGCCGGGCGAACTTGCGCACCGTCACCGAAGAGCCGTCCAGGGCCAGCGGCGGAATGATGGCATTGACGCGCGAGCCGTCCGGCAGGCGCGCGTCCACCATCGGGCTCGCCTCGTCCACATGCCGCCCCAGCGGCTCCACGATGCGCTGGATGATCGTGATCAGGTGGCGGTCATCGAAGAATCGCGCGCCGGTTTCAAAGAGGCGGCCCTTGCGCTCCACGAAAATCCGCGAAGGCCCGTTGACCATCACTTCGTCCACGGTGGGATCGCGCAGCATCGGCGTGATGGGGCCGTAGCCGACCAGCTCGTCGAGCAGCGTCTGACGGAAGAGGTCGTGCGCCAAATCGCGCGGCAGCTCATGGCGCACCTCGCGCAGCACCTGATCGAGCGCCACCTCCAGCTTGGCGCGCAACTCGTCATCCTGAATCTGTTTCGTGGCGATCTCGGGCAGGTTCAGCTTGAACAGTACCTGCTCGTGGATGCGCTTCTTCATCGC
This sequence comes from Verrucomicrobia bacterium ADurb.Bin070, assembly GCA_002071025.1. Lineage (GTDB taxonomy): Bacteria > Verrucomicrobiota > Kiritimatiellia > RFP12 > UBA1067 > DUPH01. Next base: position 1,723 of record MWEJ01000034.1, read on the forward strand.
CATCATCTCGTCGGTGTAGAGGACCGCGAGCGCGGCCAGCGCCGGATCCATCGCGACATCATCCGGGCCTTCCGGCTCCTTGCCGTGCGCTGCGGCGGACGGCGCGCCCGCCGCCGCGCCGAACACCAGCTCGTAGCCGCCGAGCGCCAAGCGGTCGCCCGCTGCCAGGCGCACCGGACCGCTCATTTTTTCGCCGTTGTGCCACGTGCCGAAGGTGCTGCCCGCGTCTTCCGCCCAGCAGGCACCTTCGCGCCAGACCAGACGCAGGTGCGTGCGTGACACCTTGGGGTCGTTCAGCACAACGCGGTTGTCCGGCGAACGCCCGACGGTGCTCGTCTCTGCGGGATTCAGTTCGACGCTCCGCTCCGGCGTCCGCCCGTCACGCGCGATAAGGGTGAACATCGGCATACGCGCTCAGAAGAAGAAGAACCGGCGCTTGCGTTTCTCACGCTCGCGCTGCTCGTTGGATTTGGCCGCCTCGTCAACCGTCGGCGCGGTCTGAATCGAGACCGGCGCGGCTTCCCGCGTCGCCCCGGCGATTTGCGGGCTCAGCAGGATCAGCACCTTGCTGTCCTCCTTGAGATTGTTCTTTTCGGAAAAGAACCACGAGATTGCCGGCACGCTGCGCAGGAAGGGCACGCCCTCGGTGCTGGACTGCTCGATCAAGCTCTTCATGCCGGCCAGCACCATCGTGTGGCCGACCGGGCAATTGACCGTCGTCTCGATGCGGTTGCGCTTGAGATCGTAATCCGTGCCGACCGGCACCGGATAGCTGAGCTCGATGTTCACGTCCACCGACGCGGTCTTGGCGTCCAGCAGGCCGCCCTTGATCTTCATGATCAGACCGTAGTCGATGTCCTCGAGCGAGGTCGCATCGCGCGTGGCCACCTTGACCTTCAGCGTGCCGCCGCTGTGGTAGGTGCGCCACTCCGGCGAATCGTTCTTAAAGGTCATGTGCCCCGCCGTCTGGAAACGGCCCGGCCCGCTGCCGGCAAAGAATTTGAGAGCGCCCTGCAGGCCGCTGTTGATCGAGTAGGAACCGGCCCAACCGGACGAATTGTTGTCAAGATTGCCCTGAAAACCGGCCGAGGTGGAGTTCAGCACGATCAAGCCGGCCTTGGCCAGGTTCACGCCGATCTGCTTTTCCTCGGAATCCGTCACGCCCACGAAGACCACGTCCATCTCGAGCATGGTCGGCACCACCTCGATGTCGAGCAGCGCCTTGACGCGCGGATCATCGGCGGTCTGCGCCTGGGCAGCCTCGCCGCCCTCGCGCTTGCGCGGCACGGTCAGCCAGTTCTGCGCCTCGATGATCTGCGTGATGCGGTCTTTGTCCTTCTGGCTGTACACCAGGCCGTTCACGAAGATCGAGTTGCCGCTGAAGGCGAGACGGATGGCGCCGGGCACTTTCTTGTCGGCCGGTGCATCGGCGTCGAGCACGGTCAGTCCGGCCTTTTCAAAAGCTGCCTTGAGCGACAGCATCACCTCGGGCGCCGGGTAGAAGGTGACCAGGTTGGCGACCGAATCCTTGTACAGATCGACCACCTTCAGCAGGTACTTCCAATGCTCGATGTTGCTGACCTCGCCCTTGAGCACCACGCGCCCGAGGTTGATCGCGACGTCGACTTCCGGCACGGCGTCCAGATCGCGCTTGACCGCCGAGAGCACCGCGTTGATATTCTCGAGCACGGTCAGCGCGAAAAGCGCCGACACGCTGCCTTCGCCGGTCACCTGCAGATCGGTCATGCCGGCCTTGAGCCCCATCACGCGCAGTTGCTGCGGCCCCAGCGTCTCCACCTTGGCCAGCGAGGGATCGGCCAAGCGGTAGCCCTGCACCGGAAAGGGCAGGTTCAGCAGTTCCATTTTGCCGACACTGACCGTGACCGGCGTGGCATCCGCCGCGCGCGCGGGCAAAACGCGCATCACGCCCAGCAGCAGCGCCGCAGCCAGGCAGAACCCTGTGATACGCCGATTGAATGAGCCTCTTTTCAGTTGCGTGTTCATTGTCACCTCCTAGTTCTGCCCCGCGGCCTTGGCCGGCACGGGAGCGGTGATGACGCCGGGAACCGGCGGCATCTCAAACGTATTCAGTCCTTGCATCAATTTGTCAAAGGTCTCCTCGTTCACCATGCCGGTGTCGATGCGGTTGATGGCCGCATCGTCGCCGGGGCGGCGCAATGCCAGCGTCAGGCGTGATTTGCCCTGCGCGGCGATCAGCACCTGCGCCTGCTGCGGCGGCAGCGCGAGGATCAACTCGCCCGCGCTGGCCTCGCCGCCGGTCGACAGCGTGCCCACGTCCAGCACGCGCACCCGCGGGAAGAGCACCAGCGTGGCTTCGCGCGCGATCTCTTCGGGCGCGGCCGAGAGGTCAGCCGTTTTCACCTGGCTCTTGACCTTGAAGGTGCCGATCACTGCCACCTCGTCGCCCGGTTGCACAATGCGCGCGATGCCGCCGGCGGGTACGGTCAGCGAAACCGCCCACTCGCCCTCGCCCACGATATCCGCCATGCTGCGCGAGAGGCCGACATCGGAGAGCAGCACATAATCGCCCTGGGCGATCGCGCGCAGCGCCTTCTGGCCGACCACCATCTCCGCGCGTGTCCAAAAGATCGCCTGCGCCGGCCGGGCCGAGACGGGCACCTTCTTCTCCATGACCGCATCGCTGGTGAGCACCTCGCCGGCGTTCACATCGCGCGCCACGGCCACGACCGTGGTGGTCTTCTCTGTCGCTTGGCGGCGCGCGTGCAGCAGCCGTCCCACTGCCAACACGGCAGCCAGCCCCAGCAGCACCGCCAGAACCAAGGGAATGAAATTCTTCATCGTCGTCCTTCCGTTTACCGTTCTTCACCCCAGGCGAAGCCGCATGTGCCCGCCTCTTTTTCCCACACCATGAACAAGACCCGGCGCGTTCCCCGAATCCAAAGCATCAATTCCGACCGCGCAGGCGAGCGGCCCAGCACGATCGTCTTGTCCAGCCGCCAGCCGGCTGCGGCCAGCGCCGCCGCGCACTCGCCGCGCGCGGTCGCCACCGACCCGCCCAGCTCGCCGACCTGGCGCCACGTCTCGCCCGACGGTTCGTCGGCGGTCACGCGCGCCAGCGCCGGCAGCGCCACCGCCGGCGTCGCGGAGTCGCGCGCCGCCAGCACGGCCGCAGCCGCCATCACCGCAACCGCCAGACAGCATGCGCGCCTACTCATCGGGCCACCTCTCTTCGGCGATCTGCCGCCATTGCCGCGCCACCTGCTCCGAGTTGTCGACCCCGTAGCGGTTGCGGATGTACCCCGGCTCGGCCTTCTCCCGGGTCCGCATCAGCACCACGTGCCGCTGGTCCGGCTTGTCGCGTCCCTGCATGGCCGTCGCCTGCTCCAGCGGCACGCCGCTGTCGTACATGACCTGCCCCGCGTTAAAGAGATAGCGCGTCCACTCCGGCATGCGCATATCGAGCCGCACCTGTCCGCTCACCTTATGGCTCCAGTCGTAAACCTGTTCGACGCGTCCCTCGCTGGCGGTGGGCCGGTGATAGGCGCTGGGTGTGCCGCCCGCATCGGCGAAGAAAAGCCGGTGCACCGTCCCCGCGTCGATCTGACCGCGGTCGTCGTACCGCAGGCCTTTGTTCCAAGCCACATAGCGGTCGGCGACCACCAACTGCTGCCGCGTCACGATCAGATCGCCGATCCACAGAATGCCTCCCAGCAGGATCATATACAGGGGGATCGCCAGGACGGTCTCCAGCAGGACCGACCCTTCAGCGCCGCGCGCGCACTCGCTCTGGCACCCCGCGTTCATGTGTGTCCGATCTCTCCTCGCCCTTCCGTCACCGGCCATCCTCGTCGCCGGGTGAGAGTGTATCCCCGGTCGCCGCGCCCGCACAACAAAAAACGCCCGTTCACCGGCTCCAGGTTTCATACTGCTTGTGCCGCTTGTAATCCGCGATGCGGCCGCCGCTTCCCTCCCGTCCGACCGTCCAGAGCGCCAGCAGGCTCAGCGCGAGCCAGACCCATCCCGTTGTCTTCTTCATGCTTCGCCTCGTTTCTCAGTGCAGCACCCACGCCTCCGCGCCTCCGTACGACACGGGTGATCCCTCGTTCATGCCCTTGGGCGCGCCCTGTTCGCCGGGCGCGCCACCGCCGCCGTAGAGCGCCTGCCAGGGCCCGTTCTGCATCTGCGAAAGAATCTGCCCGGCCGTCTCGCCCTGCCACGCGCGGTCCTTGCCCTTGGCCCAGGCGCGGTGCAGCGGCAGCAGCACCGCATCCCAGTCGCTGGTCTTCAGGTTCCAGAGGCGGTCGCCGGCGTTGTTCTCATAGGTCACCTCATAACGGCCCTCGGCCGGCCGACGCGGCGTGGGGTTGTACCCCGCGATCGCCGCGCTCACGGTCCACATGAAACGGTTGCCGCCATTCACCGTGAAGGGCTTCATGATGCCGACGTCGCCGCCCGCCGCCATGAACTGAAACGGATTGTTGAGGCGCCGCGTCAACCCCACGCAGAGGCTGCCGTCCTTTGCAAAAAAAGATTCTTTGAGCACCTGCGGCTGCGCGCGCTCGGTGATGTAGTAGTTGGGGTCGTAAATCTCCGGATCGTCGCCTTTGACCGAACTCGAACCGGAGGTCTGCGCGATCATGACGCAGGCGCCCTCCACGAGCTCCCAGACTGAGCTGCACCAGTCCCACTCGGAGATCAGGATCGGATGGCCGCGCTTGTACTGGCGCTGGATGCCGGGGCCGCCTGCGGCATACTGTTTGACAAACCAGTCGTCGGTGCCGGGGCCGAAAACCTCGCGCGCGCTGCTGCCCTGCTCGCGGATGTAGTCAGCGTGGCGCAGGAAATCCTCCTCCTCTTTCTGCTCCAAAACGCGGAAGCTGCGGTCGAGTGGCTGTTCCTCCTGCTTGAGCGCGTACATGATGCTCCCGCCGCCCGCGAAGCTGTCGTTCCACGTGTCCTTGGCGTTCTCCTTCAGGATCTTCTCGACCGTCTTCTTCACGCGCTGCGGCAGCTTGCGGATCAGTTCCTTCTCTTTCTCGTTCATCGCCTGGATCTCGGAGCGGCAGCGGTCGATCTTCGGCGCCAGCGCGGTATAGCTCTTGCCCTGCGACGCGGCGGACTGGCGCGTGGACTTGATCTGATCGGTGGTCGTGAGGTGGCGCTTGTTGAGCAGGATGCGCTTGTGCGCCGCGCCGTTGCCGACCGACACGCCCTTGCCGGTACCGTACCAAGGCAGGCCGCGGTTGCAGGTGCTGGGCGCGTTGAACATCTGCATCTGCAGGTTGTCGATCTCCCAGCGCTGGAGCGTCAGCCAGAGCCACTTGTCGACGATGTAATCCATCTCCATGCGGACCATCTGCACGTAGGTCCAGGCCATCGCCCGGTTGATCGCGGCCACGCGGCTGAGCGTGTCGGCCTGGACGATCGCGGCGGAGTAGGCGCCGGCATCGGCACCGTTCTGCACCTCGACGCGCTGCCGCACGGTTTCGCCGATGGCGTAGACCGCGCACGCCATCATAAACATGGCGAGAAAAACGATCATCGTGACGGCCAGCACCACTCCGCTGTCGTCCCGCCATAACCGCAACGCGGCTCTGTTCGCTGCATGCAGCATGTTGAACACTCTTGCTTACCAGCCGGAGGCCGGCAGCCCCATTTCCGGCAGCACCACATAGGGCCGCGGCAGGACGGCCACCTCCTTGAAGCGCAGGTGTGCCTGACGGATCAGGTCCGCGCTGCCGACATTGCCGGTGTCGTCGGCACGCTGTTCCAGCCACTCCCTGCCGTCCGCCCACGGATTCACCAGCCAGCCGATCATCGGGCCGGCGATCGGGAAGATCAGCGCGAAATCGTGCTCGACCGTAGCCTTGACGTTCCAGCGCCCGACATCCTCGATCCGCACGCGCGTCTTGCGGCCCACGCCGCCGGACCCGGGAATCTCGCCCCAGCCGGGGATCCGCTTGTCGGACTCGCCGCCGGTCGTGCCCTCCGCGATCCAGGCACACGCCTGCTCAGCCGCCTGCTGCGCCGCCGCCCCGCGTTCGCCGCTGTGGCAGACCAGCGCCGCGCGCGCGGCGCAGAAGGCCGAATAATGGACCACCTGCTTCGCCATCCAGATGTGGGCGAATTGCATGCACCCCAGCATCAGCGTAAGGATCAGCGGGAAGGCGAGCACAAACTCCAGCATCACCGTCCCGGTCCGTAGGTCCGGCGGCACACGCGCGTTGCGCTCACTGTCGAAATCGGGCTTCATGGCTTCACTTTCCCAGCAATGCCGCGAGCAGCCCCGCCGCGATCGGCACGCTGAACGGGATGCGCGCCCGGGCGTCGTCTTTGGGCGGCAGCGCGGCGGCGGCGGCCTTGCGGTCAAACCGCCAGTCGAACAGGCAGCGCAGGCCGTACGCGAGCCGCGCCCCGTCCAGCGCGCCGACCGCCAGCAGCACGGCGCCGAAGACGACACCCGCGAGCGATGTCGCCCACAACAGGTGAAAGACCCGCGCCCAGCCAACGATCGCGCCGGCGGCAAACAGCATCTTCACATCCCCGCCGCCGGCACCGCGCATCAAAAACGGCAGCAGCAGAAAAGCGCCGCACACCGCCGCTGCCGCAAAGCCGTCCAGCAGGCAGGGCCATCCGCCGTACCCGAGCCGGAAAACCAGGGCCGCCGCCGCACCGCCCACCGTCCAAAGGTTGGGCAGGCGCCGCGTGCGGCAGTCCTTCCACGACAAGACCGCAGCCCAGACCGCGACCGTCGCCAGCAACAGATATCGCTCGACAGACACGATCCGTCCGTACCCCGCGTCTTCCAGCCTGCTACTCGTGCATGCTGTCGTGATACTCTTTCGCCTTGTCGGCGTCGGCGTCCTGCGTGCTGCGGGTCTCTTCCAGCGTGCTCTTGGCCTCGCTGTGCCGCGTCGTGGCCCCTTTGCCGGCCACATCGAACATACCGACGATCGTCTTGCCGAACATCGCCACCGCCACCACCACGGCCGCCGCGATCAGCACGGCCAGAATGACGTACTCCATCATCACGCCGCCGGTGCGGTCGCCCATCAGGCGACACAGCATCTTCTTGGTCCGACTCCTGTTCCAGCCTTTCATATGCACTCCTTCGGCGAACCGGTCGCCCTTTGCCTGCCTTGTTGTTTTTCGTTCACCGGCCCTCACGGCAGCGGCAGGCACACGCCGCTCATGACCAGCCGGTAAAGCTGAACAAACGCATTTCCGAAGGTGCCGAAATCCTCGCCGCCGAGCGCCCCCTCGACCGAAAAGGCGCGGCCCGACGGATTGAAGAACCCGGTCGACGCGCCGACCAGCGGCAGAATCACCAGCACACACAGCACGACATACTCCATCAACACGTCGCCCCGCTCGCCGTCGCGGCGGCGCTGCCGCCGCTTCGATCCCTCCGCGTCTTCACTGTTTGATGGCCCTCGCATCTTCACACGCCCTTCAACGACACCGATCACAAACCACAATCATGTCAATAATTTACCTGTTTCACCCGTATCCAGCAAGCGGTTTCGCAATTTCAAACTGGCCGCGCCGGCGCACGACACCTCCAGCCAGCCGGCGTCCGGCGACACGCCGCCCGCGTCCAGCATCGCGCAGCGCAGTGTGCGGTCGCAGCCCAGCGTCGGCACCAGCGGAAAGGCGTGGCGCCGCAGGTCCGGTTCGCCCGTCCGCGCCGGATGGATCAGGCAGCCCACCCGCCCGGCCGCGCGGTCCAGATAGCCGGCGAAACAGCAGTTCCCGTAGCAGCGCCGCCACAGCCAGGCGCTCGCGCCGAAGGTCAGGGGCACCAGCAAGACCGCCAGCAGATGATCGCGCCAGCCGCCGCGCGCCAGATGCACGCGCACCAGATCGCGCCACCGCGGGCGGCCCCCGCCCCATGCCGCTTCAGCCGCCCGCGTGTTGGCCGCCAAATAGGCCGCCAGCCGCTCGGGCGTCCAGCGCGTGTTCACGCAACAGCCGCAGCAACCCTGCCTGTAACTTTGACACTCCATGACCGCCTCCATGCGTCCGAAACTTGTGAGTTGGGAGTTGAACGTTACCGCCTGGCCCTAATTTGCCTCACTGGGGGATAGGCTTCCAGCCTGTCATCCGAATGTACAGGCAGGATGCCTGTACTCCCAGTGCCTGTACTCCCAATGCCGGCGTTCTCCGTGCCGCTTTTTTTCATGGCTGATCCTCCAATCCTTGAGGTCAACGTGTTCACACGTCCAGATGAATTCGGCTATGGTCATCATGCCGACAGTTTAACGGCGTGAACGGGCAACGGCAAGAGTGGAATGGGCCAATACTGGGGGGACAGGCTTCCAGCCTGTCATCCGCACGTACAGGCAGGATGCCTGTACTCCCAGTGACTACGATCCCAGTGTTGGTGTCCGCCCGATTGACAAACGGGCCTCGAAGGGCGATTATGGAGGTATGGATGACGCCAATTCTTACCTCGCGCTGTTTTTCGAGCCGATCCGGCCGTACCTTCAAGACGACGCCGTCTCGGAGATTCTGATCAACGGGCCCAACCAGATCTACATCGAGCAGAAAGGCAAGCTGCAGGCAACCGACGCGCGCTTTGTCAGCGAGCCCGCCCTGAAAGCTGCGGCTGTCAACGTGGCCAAAAACGTGGGCCGCCTGCTCAACGACGAAAATCCGCGCCTCGACGCGCGTCTGCCGGACGGCTCGCGCGTGCATGCCGTGATCCCGCCGCTCGCGCGCTGCGGCACCGTGGTCGCGATCCGCAAGTTCAAGAAGGAGAAGCTGACCATCGGCCAACTGATCGAGTTCGGCAGCATCACCCAGCCGGGCGCGCAACTGATCGACGCCATCGTGAAGCTCCACAAAAACGTCATCGTCTCGGGCGCCACCTCGTCCGGCAAGACCTCGGTCCTCAACGTGTTGAGCGCTTTCATCCCCGACAGCGAGCGCATCCTGGTCATCGAAGACGCCAGCGAGCTGCAGCTCCAGCAGCGCCACACCGTCTGCTTCGAAACGCGCAAGCCGGACAAGAACGGCCAGGGCGAAGTGACGATCCGCGACTTGATCCACTCCTCGCTGCGGCTGCGCCCCGACCGCCTCGTCATCGGCGAAATCCGCGGCGGCGAAGCGCTCGACCTGTTGCAGGCGCTCAACACCGGCCACGCGGGCAGCATGTCCACCATCCACGCCAACAGCCCGCTCGACTGCCTGTCGCGCATCGAGACTTGCGCGCTGCTGAGCGGCATCGATATCCCCCTCTCCGCGCTGCGCGCGCAGGTGGCCTCGGCCATTGACGTGGTGGTGCACACGGCGCGCCTCTCCGACGGCTCGCGTAAGGTCACGGCCGTCTCAGAAGTGCTGGGACTTGAGAACGGCGAATACCGGACGCGCGACCTCTACGTCTACACGATCCGCGGGATCGCGCCGGACGGCTCGCTGGACGGCGGTTTCGCCGGGACCGGCGCCATCCCGACCTTCCTGCACGACGCGCGTCTGCGCGGTCTGCCGCTCGATGAGACTGCCTTCGCGGCCGCGCCGGAAGCCTGAGCGGTCAGAAGCCGAAGAAGGAGCGCTTCTCCTCCTTCTCCAGCAGAATGTCGATGCGGCGCGTCTCGCCCGGCTTGACCTTGTAATACTGCTGGACGGTCTTGTAGCCCTTGCTCTCGACCGCGACCTGATGGTTCTCGTTCGCCGAGACCTCGTGGCGCCCGGCCGGGACCGGCAATCCGTCCAGGAGTATCTGCGCGGTCTTGGGCGAGATCGTGATTTCAAAGGCTCCCTTGGCCGCAGCCGGCACCGGCGCAGGCACGGCTTCAACGGGCGCAGGCGTCGCGACGGCGGCCGGCACCTTCGGCTCGGGTGCCGGTGCGGGCACGGGTACAGGCGTGGCGGCGGCAGCCGGCGCCGGCGGCACGGGTGCCGGTGCGGGCACGGGTGCAGGCGTGGCGGCAACAGGTACAGGCGCGACAGGAACGGGCGCGGCCTCTGCCGCCACAGGCGTTCCTTCCGCTTTGGGTGTGAGCAGGCCGGCATCGCCCTCGCCGAAGGCGCGTTCGACCCCGCTGCCGGGAGTCAGTTTGACCGTCTCGATGCGCGAGCGGAAACGGTCGTCGCCGCGCACCGCGACCGAGACCGTCAACGTTTCGCCCTTCACCGGCAACAGCCATTCTTTCGCCTCGCCGCCAGCCAGCGCGCCGCCCGACATCCCCAGTTCGCGGCTGGTGAGCAGCAACGGACTCTTGGAACGGTTGACCAAGCGCAGCAGCCCCAAGCTCTTCTGCTGCTCCAGCGCGCGGCGCAGTTCAGCAGCCTCGGCACCGAACACCGCCTCGGCGGCGGCGTGCCCCAACACCTCGCCCGCCGCTTCAAGGCGCCGCGCGCGCTCCTCCAGCGGATCTTTCTGCGCAAGCGCCTGGGACACCCGGTTGACATAGGCCGCGCGAGACGCTTCCCAACGGGCCTTGAAAGGCGCGTCGGCCAGCAGTTCCGGCGTCGCGCCGCCCAACACCGCAACGCCGTCCCGGCACGCCGCCAGACCGCCGCCGCGAAGCTGAGCATCGAGCGTGTCCAGCAGACCGGTCGCCCGGGCAAGCCGCGCGGCCTTTTCCTCCGCCTGCTGCCGCTCGGCCTGCTGCCGCGCCGCCTGCTCCGCGTCCGCCTTGCGGCGCTGTTCCTGCTCGCGCTTAACACCCTCGGCATACGCGGCGTAGGCGCGGTCGACCTGCGCGGCTGCATCCTCCAGCGCCGGCGCGAGCAACGCTTTCAGCCGCGGCGATTGAGCAGCCAGCCGCGACAGCCGCTCGCGGTCAGCCTTGCCGTCCCGGCCCGCAGCCAACTCCGCCAGCGCCGCGTCGCGCACGCGCGTCACGCCTGCGGCGGCAAGCGACGTGAGGCGCTCTTGCAGCGCGGCAAGACGGCGCGCCCGCTCGGCTTCGTCCAGCCCCGGCCATGTCTCGTTCGCCTGCGCCGCCAAACGGACGGCGGCCGCCTCGGCGGCCAACCAGGCGGCGTCGTCATCCAGCGCGCCGGGTATGGCCTTGAGCAAAGTCTGATAAACCGGATCGCGTTCCGGCGGCAACGCCGCGACCGCCGGCTGCGGCTTCGGCTGTGTCACAACCGGCGCAACATTTGCGGTTTTCGGCTCTGACCCCTGCCGCGACGGCACCTCGGAGGCTGTCTGGGGCACGCGGTCCGGCTGCGCCGGCGTCCCGCCGCCCCGTCGCCCCGCGACGCGGATGCCCAGCAGCACGCCGCCGACCCCCACCGCAGCCACGCCGGCGGCCACGCCTGCCAACAGCAGCCGTTTGCGCGTCCTGCGCCGATCCGCCTCGCGCCGTCCCGCCTCGACCAAGCCGCCGCCAGCGGGCGCGGCCAGCGTGGCTTCGACCATCTCCAGCGGCCGCGTGCCCAGCGTCATGCCGGGCTCGGCCGGCGGCTGGCCGCCCGCCAGCGTGGCCATGGTCATCTCGCCGGCGTCAAACAGGTCATCGTCGCGCTCCGGCGACAGGGTCTCCGGCTTCAGCGCGTCCTCCAACGCCGCGCGCATCTCGGCCGCGCCCGCGTAACGCTGCGCGGGTTTCTCGCAGAGCGTCCGGCTGACGACCTGCTTGAGGCGTGGGTAGCGTGCAAACACCTCGTCATCGAACGCGATCTGCGGCGGCTTGCGGATACGGTCCTGAAAGGCGACCCACGCCGAGTTCATGTCCGTCGGCAACCGTTCAAAGACCGGCTTGCCGGCGAGCGCCTCGTAGAGGCAGAGCCCGAGGGCGTAAAGGTCCGACTGCGGCGAGCCGCGGTCGCCGCCGGCCTCAGCGAACTCCGGCGCCATGTAGTCCAACGTTCCCGGCACGCCGCCGACGGTCACGGTACCGGAGACATCGCGCGCCACGCCGAGGTCGAAAATCTTGGCTTTGTCGGGCTGGCCCATCGGCGCATAGAGGTTGCCGGGCTTGATATCGCGATGAATGATCGGCCGCGCGCTGTTATGCAGAAACTGCAGCGCGCCGAGATAGTTGCCGAAGAGCGGCACGGCCTCGGCCACATCCAGTCCGCCTTCGTTCTTGATGCGGTGGCGCAACGTCCAGCCGGGCATACCTTCGAGAAATTCCATGACGAGAAAATACTGCTTCTCGCCGCCCGTGCCTTCCAGCACCATGAAATCGACATATTTGACGAGGTTCGGGTGCGGATACTGCTGCAGGATCTTGGCCTCTTTGAGAAAGCGGTCCGACTGCTTTTCCGAGAAGAGATACTTGACCGCGACCAGCAGGCCGTCGCTGACGCGACGCGCCTTGAAGACTTCGCCGAAACCGCCGCGCCCCAAGACGGCCAGCAGCTCGTACTCCTCTTTGTTCTTGTGGCGCAGGCGGCGGTAGCGGATCTTGCGGAAATCCTCCAGCAGCGCCGTGAACGAAGGATAACGCTCCTCGCGCCGCACCGCCAGGCATTTGGTGATCACCGTTTTGGCGGCGCTCAGCACGCGGAAGACGCCCGGGCGAAAAGAGGGCGACGGCGCGGACGCATGCCGCCAGCGGTTGAGATAACCGATATGCGCGGTCTCGCCCAGGGGCTCATACGGCAGTGTGCCGGTCAGCGCCTGATAGAAGCAGACGCCCAGACTGAAGATGTCCGAGACTTCATCGCCATGAAAACCGTTGATCGTGATGAAGTCCGGCGCCATGTAGTCGAAGGTGCCTTTCCAGCCGGCCGTGCTCATCTGGCCGCTGTCGTCGCGCCGCGCGATATCGAAGTCAATCAGCTTGGCCTGTCCGTCCTTGGTGATGAAAATGTTGGACGGCTTAATGTCACGGTGCGTAATCCCTCGCTCGCGGGCATGGATCAGCCCGGCGAGGCACTGCTCGAAGATGCTCTCGACCTGCGGCCACGGCAAGCCGTTTTTGGCGTTTTTGAGCCGGTCGCTGAGCGGTTCGCCCTCCAGCAGTTCCATCACCAGGCACTGCGCCTCGTCCCACTCGCCGGCATGCCAGGCAAAACAGTCGCGGTAACTCACGATATGGGTGTGGGAAAGGCGGCGCAGGATATCCGCCTGCTCCTGAAACTTGAGCCTGAGCTTCTCGTCCTCGCCGGTGATGCGCACCACCTTGAGCGCGACCTCCTCGTCCTGCCGCACGTAGGGCAGGGTGTCGGCGACGCAGCGCGCCCGATAGACGCGTCCCTGCGCGCCGTCGCCGATCAAGGCCAGCAGCTCATAATCGCCGATCCGCTCTTTGCCGTTCTCGTCCATCACGCCATCCTACCGTTTCAACCACACATAAAAGGCCGCCGCACCCGCCGCTGCCGCCAGCGCCAGCAGCCACACCCATCGCCGCGAGCGTGCCGGCCGCAACGGGGGCAATCCCGTCCGCGTGATCCGCTCCGTCGCGAAGCCGCCGTGATCCGGCTCGGGCTCCTCCTGCACGGCCGGGGTCTCGCCTTCGCTCGAAAACGGCGTGGCCGGCGTAACCGGCGGCTGGGCGGTTTTGCGCGACCATTCAGGCGGCGTCACACCCTCGCCGGCGAAGCCGGCCGAATCCACCGTCTGTCCGGTCGCGGCGGTCTGCCCGGTCTCCCGTTCTTCGTCATCCACGGTTCCCACCGCGGCCGGCGCGGCCGCGGCCATCGCCTCCTGCTCCAGCTCCCGCGCGCGCGCCGGCACCTCCTGCGTCGGGCCTTGCGGCAGCACGTCGGCCACGCGCACGAGCACGACCGAGACATTGTCTTCGCCCCCGGCTTTGAGCGCCTCGCCGACCAGCAGACGGGCCAGCGCCTCCGGCTCGTCAGCGGCATGCTTGCGCAGCAGCTTAGATATTGTTTTGTCCGGCACCATCTTGGTCAGGCCGTCCGAGCAGAGCAGAAAGATGTCGCCGGCCGCGACATCGGCCGGCGTCTCCTCCAGCAGCACCGTCTCTTCCAGGCCGACGGCGCGCGTGATCACGCCCCGGAACATCGCGGGCAGATTCTTGTCGTCGGCCAGACCGGCCGCCGCCGCAACCGAGTGATCCGCGCTCAACTGCTGCAGCCTGCCCTTGCGGTAGCGGTAGGCGCGGCTGTCGCCGGCATGCAGCACCCGCGCCCGTTCCGGCATCACACGGTCAAAGAGCAGCATCACCACCGTGCTGCCCGTGCCGTTCAGGCCACGCTCCTCGGAGCGGGCCTTAATCCACTGGCTGGCCCGATTCACGGCGCGCGACGCCATCCGCGCGGATGCGGCTGCCGTCACGGCAAAGGGTGCATCCGGCGATACGGTAAAGGCATCACGCAGGGCGTCGACCGTCGCCTTGCTCGCCACCTCGCCGCCCTGCACGCCGCCCATGCCGTCGGCCACGCAGAACACGCCCGCCTCAGGCACCCGCAGCACAGCGTCCTCGTTGTTCCGGCGCTTTCGCCCGACGTCCGTCATCTCTGCCGACGCGAGATATGCAAACACACTGTTCACGGGATCCTCCTCCCTCGCTCTGCTATTGGACAAGCGGATCGACCTTGACCGTTTCGCTCTTGGCGCTCTCCAACTGGTCCTTGTCTACCGCCGTCACGGCCACGGTCGCCGCCTTGGCCAGATCGGCCACGGCCCATGCGCAATCGGGATGTTCAACCGTCGCGAGCAGATCCCAGCCCAGCAGTTTCTTCGCCCAAATGCGGTACTGGGCGACGTCAGCCTGCGGCGGCGGTGTCCAGACGATACGGACGGCCGCACCTTCGCGCTGCACCGACACGCCCGACGGCGCGTCCGGCAACGGTTTGGCCATGCCTTGCGCCGTCTCGCTCCACAAACTGTCCAGCCCGTCTTTGTCCATCGCGCGGACCCGATAGTAGCGGGCGGCACCCGGTTCCAAACCGGTGTCCTCGGCCTCCAGAACCACCCCTTCGAACACCGGCAGATAGGCCAGTTTGCGAAATCCGCCGTCCGGTTTCTTGGAGACCTCAATGAGATATCCGCCGATGTCCTTTTCCGGATTGGGCGCCCACGTCAACCGAATGCCGCGCGCACGCTGCGCGGACGCCTCAAGGCCTGACGGCGTCGCGGGAATGACCTTGGTTGTGGCCTGCACCGGCACGGAGGCCGACGAGCGCACGTTCGCCGTGTTGAAGGCGATGACCCGATAGTGGTAGACGGTGCCATCGGCAAGCAGGCCGAGCCGCGCGGCGTCTTTCTGGCCGCCGCGATCGAGATGATTGGTTTCGACGCGGCTGCCCAGCCGCGCGACCTGCACCCACTCGTCACTATCTGCCATGGCCCGCCACACCTCATAACCTGTCACTGCGTCATCCGGCGAGACCGCCCAAGCGACCGGCACCTCGCGCGGCCGCGCGGACAGCACGGCCACCCGCTGCACAACCGGTGGCACCGCGCGCGTGGTCGCGCGCACCGTCTGCGAATCGGCGCTCTCGGCGGTCACGCCGTTGACGGCACGCACGCGGTAATAATAGGTTCCCTCATCTTCCAGATTGCCGGGATTCCCGCCGCCGTCCGTAAAGGCCGTCACCTCACGTCCCTGCACCTCACCGATCTTTTTGAACGGGCCTTCGGCCGAACGGGCCTGATAGACCTCGTAACGCACCACGTCCGGCTCCGGGCTGGCCTCCCACGCGAGCGGCACGCAGCGCACGCCGTTGGACTCGGCGGCCACCTTGGCGGGCGGCGCGGGAGGCGGCAGGGTCAGGACGGACGCGGCCGGGGAGGGTTCACTGGCCGCATCGACGCGGTTCACGGCCAGCACGCGGTAGCGGTAGCGGGTGCTGTCCTTGAGCGTCGACGCCGCCGTTCCGCCGTCGACAAACTCCGTGCCCGGCGCGGTGCCGACCTCCTCGAACGCCTCGGGCGAGGCGGCTTCGGCGGCACGCTGCACACGGTAGTGCTTGAGCCCATCAGAAGGCGAAGCGGCCCAGGTGACGGTCACCGCACGCGACCCTGTCGCCTCAGCCTGGCACGAGGCGGGCGGCACGGGCGGCGGCGCGGTCACGGTCTTGACCGGCACGGTCGGCTCGCTAATCACTCCCTCTTTGTCGAGAATGGCGCTGAGCCGATAGTAATAGGCGGCGGCATCTTTGAGCCGCGTTTGGGGATCTTGGCCGTCGGTAAAGGTCAGCGCGTCGCCGGGCAGGTCCGCGACCCAAGCGTAAGGGCCCTCCGCACCCTCGGCGCGCTCGACCCGATAACGGTAGACCGGCAAGGCCGGCTTTGACCACGACACCGTCGCCGAGCGCAACCCGCCGTCCGTCACGGAAACGGACTCAGGCTTGCCGTGCGCGACAACCGGGCCGGTCTTCATGGGCAATCCCGTTCCCGCGCCGCCCGCATCCGCCACCGCATCGCCGCGCCCTGACGTCGAGCTGCAGCCTGCGACGCACAGCGCAAGCACGGTCGCGACAGCGGCAGTCACGCGCCTGACCCTTTGGCGACTTCCCTCTGTTTGACTGGCCTGCATACCCACTCTCCTTGCCACATCGGCCCGACGTGTTCGACACCGCCTGCCGACGCATAGGGCATTGAACGTTGAAAGTCCTCGCAGTCGTCTCGACCCGATCACGTCCCGCGGCCGCGTATCGCGTTTTTATCCGTCATCCGCCGAATCGTTGCGAGTAATATAACGGTTTTCGCGGCCCGGTGCCAACAGCGAATGCGTCGCGCCCCCCCGCAGGCGCGAGCGAGCGGTGTATCCCGTTTCACTTGCTTGGGGAAGGGCGTCAGATTTCGCATTTCTCGCCACCCTACAACGCCGAAGGCTGGGCCTTGCGACATTCGGATTTCGGCTGTCTTCGTTCACTGGGGGGACAGGCTTCCAGCCTGTCGTTAAATGTACAGGCAGGATGCCTGTACTCCCAGTGCCCGCGTTAAGAACGGGTGGACGGTGAGCCGTTCTTCACGGTGTTCACTCAAGGCTGCCGTCTCGCCG
>MWEJ01000035.1 GCA_002071025.1 Verrucomicrobia bacterium ADurb.Bin070
GTTGGCCTGACTGTCGAGCGTGAGCCACGTCACGCCGTCATCGCTGCCCTCGACGCTCCAGGCGTCGGGCGTACGCCCGGGAGTGGCCGCGTCGGTGGACGTGTGCCAGCGGTAGGCGTCGAATGTGATGCCGGTCTGGGTGTCGATCGTCAGGGGGTTGGGGATCGGCCGCGTCAGCCAGCGGTCGGTCAATATACCGTTGATGGCGTTGCCGGGTTTGTCATCCGTGTGTGTGCCGCTTGACGGGGCGGTCGCCGTGGTGCCGACAGGGTAGGGGACGACCTGCCCGTTGCGCAGGAGCTGGAATTCGGCGAAGCTCATTTCAAAGCCATAACTGTCCACACCGTCATTGACGGCGGAGGTGGGGTTGAAACGGATGTAGCGGAAGCGCCACACGTTGGGCTGGACGGCGAGCGTGCCCTGTTCGACGCGCGTGTCGCCGGTATAGCGGCTGCCCGCATCCGCTACGCATGTCAGGCCGGAACCCTGTTTGACCAGGCCGACCGGACTCGCGCCATCGATGACCGCAGCCGCAAACAGGCGCTCGCCGTTCGCCCCCACGGTCACCGCGTCGGCCGCGCCGCCGATCACCGTGATGCGATCCGTAAGGGACGGGACGTTGATCGCCGCATTCGCGCCCAGCACCGCGCGCCCCCGTCCCGTGAAGGCACCGGTGAAGATCGAAAGATCGGCCACGTTCAGGGTCGCGGCATCGTCCAACTGAACAGCCCCCGCGCCGCTGAGCGCGCCGAGAGTCTCGTGCCAGAGCTGGGCGGTCAGCGTCGCGCCGGCGGCGATCTCCACGCCGCACTGCGGCGCGATCGCGTCCATGGGCCACGCGGTGCCGTCGAGGGTGTAAGCGCCCGCCAGCACGCCGCGGTTGTATGTGATCTGCGCGGCCTGGTTGGTCCGTGTGTCGGCTGTGAACCAGTTGGCGGCGTCGGCGCTGACATCGATGGTCCACGCCACGGGATCGTTTGCGGAATTCACGCCGGTATACCAGCGGTATCCGTTGAACAGGAGCGGGGCCGGCAGGTTGACGCGGATCCATCCGGCGGCTGATCCGCACTGCCAGAAGGTGCGCGAATTGCCGTCATAGACACGCGACGAGTTGTTGGTGCCGGCTGTCGAACTGGCGTTCCAACTCGTTCCGACCGGCCAGGGTATGGGCACACCGTCGCGCAACAGTTGAAATTCGGCAAGGGAGGGCTGGTTGCCGGCGACGCGCGTCTGGAGCGGCGAAAAACGGATGAAGCGGATGCCGCCGCCCAGCACGAGGGTTCCTCCTTCGATGCGCAGGCCGCCGGTCGCACTTGGGGTTCCAGCCGCGCCCGCGACCCAGAAGGTGCCGGTCCCGGTTTTGGTCAGGCCGGAAACGGCCGCACCGTCCGCAAGCGCGCCGATGAAGCGGCTCGATACGTTGCCTTCGCCGACGGTCAGCGTGGCCGGAGTTGCGCCGCTGTTGGTGACCGTGCTGGCGAGGACGGCGCTGTCCAGCCGGCCGACACTCTCCGACGCGCCGTTCAGATCCAAGGTGCCGCCGGTCAGGGCCACGTTGCCGCTGATCTGGTTGCCGCCGCTGCCGGCGATGCGCACCGTGGCTTGAGGCGCGACGCGCAGGATGTGCCGAACCGACGGCGCGTCGATCTTGTCGAGGATCGCTGCACCCTCGTCGACCGCGAGATCCAGTGAGGGATTGGAAAGTGTGCCGCCCAGCGTCAGCGCACCGTCGCCCTGCTTGGCCAGCGATCCGCTCAGCGCCCCGTCCAACGTCAATGCGACAGACGCAGGCACGTCGATCGCGCCGTCTGAAGAGGTGAGCGTGCGCGCCAGCGTCAACGGTCCGACGCCGGAGATGCCCAAGGTGCCGCCTGTCAGCGTGATCGCGTTGGCGCTGTCACCGAGCGCTGCGTCCTCGCTCACCAGCAGGCGTCCGGCGTGGATGGCGATGTCGCCGGTGAAGCTGTTGACACCGGCCAGCTCCGCGTCGCCGTCGCCATACTTGACGAGCGTGCCGGTGCCGCTGATGGTGCCGGTGTGGGTCACGGTGCCCGCGCCGTCAAAGCCGACGGACGCCCCCGTGCCGCTGAGCGTGACATCATGGTCAGCCGTGAAGTCGTAATCCGGATCGTCGTAGAGGCGCCCGTCGGTTTCGCGCGTGGCATCGAACCACACCGCCAGGTCTGTGCCACTAACGGTCACGGACTCGCCGCCGGTGCCTAGGGCGTCGCCCCGCGGGATGCGCAGCGAATAGTCGGTGAGCGTCTGTGCGCCGGTACCCAGCACGCCGGGCGTGCCCGCCGCCATGTCGGCGCCGGGCGTGATGGTCCAGGAAGATGATCTCGGCAAGGCGAGCAGCCACGCCTTGTCGCTGAACACCACACCGTTTGCATCGTCCACATCGATGCCGAACACGGTGTGGCGGTCTGGACTACCCACGCGGAACGGCTCTGTGCCACCCGTAACGGTCAGCACCGGCGTGCCGGAAGCACCGGGCGCCTCGACCAGATCGCCCGCCCAGAGCAGCGGCGCGGCGGTGCCCGAACGGTCGAACACGGTGGTCTGAGTCAGTTCCAGGCGTGCGCGGCTCGTTTGGGCGGTAGTGCCAAGCGGTGCGGTCCGCAGCACGCTGCCATCGCCGGGGTCTTCGAAGCGTCGGGCTGCTGCCGCGATTTCCGCGGCATTCGTGAAGGGCCCGTTGGCCGGATCGAACATGATGCCTGCAGAAAAACCGTCGGACGTGCGCGGCCCGACGCCACCGGATCCCTGCGACACGGCGATATCCACCGTATGCCAGCCGGCGGCGAGGGCGACGTTTTGCGTCACGACCACGGCAGAGGCGGAGTTGTTGCGCAACAATTCGATGCCGTCAACCGCCAGATAGCCGCCGTCGTCAAATGCTTTGGCAAAGCTGTAGGTGCCGGCGGCGGGGACATACCATTGGCCGGCGTAGCGGTACTGCGTGTAGTTCGGATAACTGAGTGATCCGGCGTTGGCCATGAGCGTGGTCGGCCGCACGCCGCTCGCGGTGTGAGCCGCATCAAGGTGGATGGCGCCGTCGGGAATCGAGGCGCGGTTTTCCTCCAGCCCCGCCAACCAGTCGGTCATGGCCAGCGAGCCGCCGTCCATCATAAACGTTGTGGTCCCCAGGGCGCTGCCTGTGGCAAACACCAGCGCGCCGTCTGATATGCGGATGTCGCCACCTGAGTCGCCGGTCGCGAAAAACGACAGGTTGCCGCTGCCGATCTTGTCGAGCGTGGCGCCGGCTTGGATCGCGCCGCTGACGGTCATGTCGGCGTTGTCCAGTCCCGCGCGCAGGACTCCGGGGGCGACTGCGCTGTTCACGAGCGCGAGATCGCCGGTCAAGGACAGCGTGTTGACGGTTTCGCTGTGGCCGTTGAGATCCAGCACGGCTTTGCGCTGGCCGTTCATTGTCAGCGCCCCTTTGCCGGCGCCGTGCGGGATGACCTCATCCGCGCCGAGCCGCAGCGTCGCTTGGACCGCCGTGTTGGCTTAGATCCCGGGGCCGGCTGCCCCGACGGTCGTTCCGCCCGCATAATCGTTGGCGGGGTTGGAGAGGGTGACCGCCGCACTTTCCTGCATGATGAGCACGGGGCCGACGCCCGTGATGGGCGCGGCCACATCCGTGCCGCCCTCGGCGTTGCGGCCGAACAGGTAGGCGCCCGATGCGCCGGCGGTGACACCGCGGTTGGGATGCAGGGTCAGCAAGCCGGTGTAGTTGCCCAGACTGCCACCGTTCAGAGTGAGCGCATCCGGCTCAAAGGCGGCAGGTACGAGGCCCAGCGAACGGTCGGTTTCGGCAAACAGGTCGCCGTTCAGCGATTGGACCTTCCCGGAGAAAAGATTGGTCGGCGCGTTCAGGCATAAAATCCCCTTCCCGTCCTTCGTCAAACCGTCGGTACCTGTCAGCGCGTTCCAAATGTAGACATTGCCGTTGCTCACCGTGCACAGGGCGGGAGCGGTCAGCGTGTTGGTTTCACCGGTCAACGTCCAGTTACGGGCCAGGTTGTTGGTGTTGAACGTGAGAGCGGACAGGGAGAAGGGCATGCCGTTCGGCACCGTGACCGTGCCGCCCGCGCCGGAAAAGAACGCTGCGTCGCCGGTCCCCGGCAGCGCACCGCCCTGCCACATGGCCGGGTCGTTCCATGATCCAGTGGCGCCGATCCAGACGGCGTCAGCCGCATGCAGACGCGCCAGCAGCGCGAAAACCGCAACCGCACAAAGCCGACACAGCCGATTCATTTTTATCATGGCCACTCCTTAGGCTTGCTGTCCAACGTCAAAAAGAAAACCAATCCTCACGCCTCCAGTGTAGTATCACGGACGGTGGAGGGCAATTCCGAATTCGTGCGTGTGATTACACGATTGCACGCGCCCTCGTGACACCCTCACTAAAATCTGATAAAATAAGATAACTTTTTTTACGGAAGGATCAGTCGAACATGGCAGAGGAACAGTCGCAGTCGGGCAATGAGTATCGCGAGCAGCGTATCGCCAACCTCCGGAAGCTGGAAGAACTCGGCTTCAACCCCTATGGACAGGCGTTTGAGCGCACGCGTCTGTCGGAGATACGCGCCGATTTTGCGGAAGACAAAACGGTTCGGGCGGCAGGCCGTTTAATGACGGTGCGGCGCATGGGCAAGGCGTCCTTCGCAACGATCAGCGACGGCACGGCCAATTTTCAGATCTTCATCAAAAAAGACCTGCTCAGCGAGCAGCAGTTCCAAGGCTTCAGCTATCTGGACCTCGGTGATTTTGTCGGCGTCGAAGGTCGGCTCTTCACGACCCGCATGGGCGAGCCGACCATCGAGGTACACGCCTGGAACTTTCTGGGCAAAGCGATCCTGCAGCCGCCGGAAAAGTACCATGGGCTTCAAGATGTTGAGGAGCGCTATCGTAAGCGCTATCTGGACCTGATGATGAACCCCGAGTCGCGAGACCGTTTCAACAAACGTAGCGCGATCCTTGCGGAGATCCGGAATTTCCTGCATGCGCGCGGTTTTACCGAAGTCGAAACGCCGATGATGCAGCCCCAAGCGGGCGGTGCCGCGGCGAAGCCGTTCTATACCCATCACAACGCGCTCGACACCGAAATGGTCATGCGCATCGCGCCGGAACTCTATCTCAAGCGTCTGATCGTGGGCGGCTTCGACAAGATCTTCGAGCTGGGCAAGGACTTCCGCAACGAGGGTATCGACCGCACGCACAATCCCGAGTTTACGGTGCTGGAGGTGTATGAGGCGTACGGCGACCGGACCTCGATGAAGGCGATCATCGAAGGGCTGCTGCCGCACCTCTGCGACCGCGTGCTGGGCCGGATGACGGTCGAGTACGGGGAGGCCAAGGAAGTCCTGGACTTCACGCCGCCTTACCGCGAAATCGCGTACCGGGACGCCGTGAAGCAGGTGATGGGCGACGACTGGTTTGAACTGACCGTCGAACAGGCGCGCGCGAAGGCGGAGGCACAGGGCGTGGCGATCGATCCCGCGTGGAACCATCTGCTGGTCACGCATGAGGTTTACGGCAAGCTGGTTGAGAAAACGTTGCGCCAGCCGACATTCGTGACGCGCATTCCGCGCCAGTTCGTGCCGTTGGCTAAGGCCTGCCCGGATGACCCTGAACTGGTCGATGTCTTCGAATTTGTGGTGGCGGGCAAGGAGCTCTGCCCCGGCTACACCGAGCAGAATGATCCTCTGGCGCAGCGCAAGGCGTTTGCCGACCAGGCGGGCGACGATCCCGAAAAAATCGATGAGGATTTCATCACCGCGCTGGAACACGGCATGCCGCCGACCGGCGGCCTGGGCATGGGCATTGACCGCCTGGTCATGATGCTGACCGGCACCGAAGTGATCCGTGACGTGATCCTTTTCCCGCAGATGAAACAGGCCGGTAAGCCGGGCGCGCAGGCGTCCGTGCCCGTATCGTGATAGCCGTGAGGTGTAATCGCCTTTACACGCGGCCGGGCTTCTGACATCATTCTCTTACCGTGATGATAGTCGCGAAAGGGGGAATAAAATGGCGTGTAACAGGTTATTGTGGGGCGTCGGCTTATCCTGTCTGGCGGTCCTTTCTGTTCGGTCGGCGGAGTGGCCGGCCGGCTCATCTTTCATGATCCCTGCGGGAACTGCCGTGACAAATGCCGCGGCTCAGGCGCCGCTTGCCTGTTTCACGAACAACGGTTCGCTTACCTTTCTGCCCGGAGCGAACGTGACGCTGACCGGTTCTGTGGTGACCGCCATCGGCAGCGGCACGGGAGCATCTGGAGTCTTTGAATGCCTGGGCGGAACGCTGCTGCATCAGGGTTCGGGTTTTTTTGTGGTCGGCCATGCCGGCGCCGCCGGCAGCATGACCCTCGCGGCGGGCGCGGAGGTGCGCGTGCCCGCCGGCCGTTTCTGCATCGCGCGCAATGAAGAGGGCCTGCGCGAACGGCCGTCATGGGGTGACGTGTCGGTGGCGGGACTGCTGTCCGCAAATTATCTCGAAATGACCGGGTTCTTCCCGACAAACCTTGCGCCGCCCTATGCACTCTCGGCGACGCTCACGCTCGAAGACGGCGGTGTGGTTGAGGCCGGGCTGATCGCCAAGAACGATTGCGCGCGCTCGGAAATCCGTTTCAGCGGCGGCACCTTGCGCGCCCTTCAAGATACATCGTCGCTTTTTGCCGGCCGCGGCATCGTGGACCTTGTCATCGCGGACGGCACCGCCGCGGTCTTCGACACCAACGGCAAAACGGTCGTGCTGGCGACCGGCGCGCCGCCGGAAGATACGCATGTCTGCCTGCGCGGACAGACCAACGAGACGGCGACGGGCGATGGCGGGCTGGTTAAAACAGGCGAGGGCGCGCTCGTCGTGCGTCTGCTGCCGTCGCACAACACCTTTACCGGCGCGGTGACGGTTCTCGCGGGCTCGCTGGATTTGGGGCGACCGCTGGCCGAGCACCAGACGGTGACGGTGGCCGCTGGCGCGAATTTCGTGGTGCAGGCACCCTCTGACATCGCAAAAATCACCTATCTCGGGCAAGCGGAAGAACGGATGGCCTACACGGTTGCAGCCGACACGGATTCGCTGGATCTCACCGCCCTAAACACGCTGTACTATGACGACCGTCTGGCCGGCCCGGTCTCCGGCACGGTCACGCTCAGTAACACCGTTACGCATACGGCCGGTAGCGCGGGCGATCCCTTCCGGTTGCTGGGGCTGGGCGGCACGCTCAACCTGGCCAACACGGGACTGGAAACGGCGGCTTTGCAGGTTGAGGGCAGCGGGACGTTTAACGTGTTGGGCGGCCGCACCTTCACCGCAGCCGATTCCGGGCGCCTGCTCATCACCGATGGCGGCTACCGCCAAGATGGCACGTTCACGCTCTCCGATCCGAATGCCGGCACGCCTGCCGCATTGGCACTGGCGAGCGGACGGTTTACAGTCGTTTCCGGTTTTGATGTGGGCGTGAACGGTTTCGGCGGGTTTGCGGCGGATGGCGCGGCCGTTTCGGCCGGACGCATCAAGATCGGCGGCGGCACAGGATATGCCGGCAGCATGTCGCAGTCGGCCGGCACCGTGACCCTGTACGGCGAATCGTATGTGGGCGCGGACGGCGGAACCGGCACGCTGCTGGTCACCGGCGGGCAGTTCATCGTCAACGGCAACCTGCGCATCGCCAGCAATCCCAATAACAACACGTCGCTGCGTCCACAGGCCAGCGTCACCGTCAGCAACGCGGTGCTGCGTTGCAGCGAGTTCCGGTTCAACTCGTGGTGGCCGTCGGACGGCAGTGTCCGTACCGTGGAATCGGGTGTGCTGACGCTGCAGGAAGGTGCTGTCGCTGAAGTAACGTCCATCTATAAGAATGATGATCCCGTCGCAAAAATGTTTTTCGAAGGAGGCTTGTTGCGTGCGCGACAGAACCACGCTAAGTTCATCCAGGCGGAACAGCCGTTTGGCACATTGCGCCTGCAGGCCGAGGCTGGCCGGACGATCAACCTCGATACACAGGGATATGAGGTGGCGGTGCCGAATCCGCCCGGCACGCTGATCTTTTCCGGCGAGGGCGGGCTGCGAAAACTGGGGAGTGGCCGGTTGACCTTGGCGGCCGATCAGCTCAGCTATGCCGGCGACACCGAGGTCGCGGCGGGGGTGCTGCGCTTGGGCGAACACCACCGGTTGCCGCACGGATCGGGCGCGGGACATGTCCGACTTGAGGCGAACACGGTGTTGGATCTCAACGGCAAGAGCGATGTCGTGAACCGGTTGGTCGGCACGGGACGTGTGCTCAGTACCAACGGCCCCGCGACGCTGGGCGTGCTGGCGGACGGCTCCGACGACACGTGGGAGCGCGCGTGGTTCAGCGGGCCGGTCTCGCTCGAAAAACACGGGGCCGGCACGCTGACGCTGAAGGCCTCTCAGGCGGCGCCGGCAAACCTGACGGTTGCGGATGGCACGGTCGCGATCGCGGCCGCCGACGGCTTCCCCTTCTACCGGTTCAAGGTCGAGGGGGTCAAGAATCCGAGCACAGCCAATGCCATGCAGCTTGCCGAGATCGCACTTTTCAACGAAGGGGTGAATGTCACGCCGAATCGGATCGGCATCGCCTACGACTCGACCGGCGGCATCGGCACGGATGAAAACGTCAGTGCGTTCCCGGCGGGAGAAATGCCGGAGAAAGCTGTCGACGGCATCGTGCCCCCGGACACGACGGTGAGGAGCAAGTGGCTGGATTTCCGCAGCAAAGCGTCTCGCAGCGCGGAGGATCAGGCGCGTGTCTGGCTGCGGATTGATTTCGCGTCGGCCCAACCCATCACGCACTACAACTGGGCAACCGGCAATGATGCCGCAGAACGTGATCCCTCGGCGTGGCGCCTGCAGGGCAGCTATGACGGGGAGACGTGGGGCGATCTTGATGTGAAGAGCGGTTTCAGCGCACCGGGCGCGCGGAACGCGTGGGTGGCTTCCGGCGGTTTCCCCGTCACGTCCGTTCATGCGGCTGATCTTGTGAGTGACACAGCGGTGGTTACAGTCCGGCAGGGCGCCTCGTTGCTTCTCAACGGTGTCGCAGAGACGGTCGGTGCGCTTGCGGGGTTCGGCAATGTGGTGTTGAACACGGCCGACCTGACCGTTGCGACACCGGCCGGTCTCGAGTCATTTTTTGCGGGCAACGTCAGCGGAACGGGTGACCTGATCAAAACCGGCCCCGGCACGCAGGTCCTGTTCGGCACCAACACGTATACCGGTGCCACGGTCGTTCAACAGGGAACTCTGCAGATCCAAGGTGTTGTGCCGTTCCGCTGGTTCCGTTTCACAGTGATGAAAAATAAGCTGAATGTCAATGTGACCCAGTTCGCAGAGTTCGCCCTGTACAGCACAGGCGGACAACGTCAGAACGGCGGGCTCGTGGCCGGCGCTTCTGTCGCCGAACTTGCTCCGGGGCAGTTCGCCACGCCGCAGGTGTATCCGCTCGGATCTACGGGCGAAAGCGCCGACAAATTGTTCGATCAGGCGACCTCGACAAAATGGTGCCTCACCCAAAACATACCCGTCGTCGACGATCCGGCGACGCACCGGATCGTGGTCATGCGGTTGCCGGAAGATGCCCCGGAAATCGTCTCCTACAACCTCTGTACGGCGAACGATGCCCCCGAGCGCGACCCCGTGACGTGGACGCTCGAAGGCAGCGTGGACGGCAGCGAGTGGGTTGTGATCGACGCGCGCGCGAATGTCGTGCCGCCCAGCACCGGTGGCACCGGCACCGGTGTCAACGTCAATACGGGGCGCTTCCTCTATTACAACAGCGGTGAGGCTTTCGGGCTGGCCCTGCGCGCGGTGGGCACCGGCGAATCCGAGGACGGGTCTGACGTCATTCCGGCGGGGTCACCACTTGAAATCCGCGAGGGCGCGACGCTGGATGTGTCGGTCCGCGAGAGCATCGGCACCCTGCGGGTGGACATGCTGAGCGCGGGGACGTTGACGAAGCTGATGGCGGAACCCAGCGGCACGCTCTACATTGTGAATGCAGGCGGTCAATCGTCAGGTCTCGTGCTTCCGCTTACGATCGGCAGCCTGGAAGGGCGCGACCATCTCGGATCGTGGGCCGTCTATATGGACGGCGTGCGGCAGAACGGCGTTTCGCTCAGTGTGAACGCCGACGGCTACCTGGTGCTTCAGACCAAAGGCACGTTGATCACCGTGCAGTAAGAGAGGCGAAGGACATGCGGTCTTGTGTGGCGGTAGGGTGGTTTATGGTGGGCGTCGCCGTGCAGGCGATGGCCGGCACACTGACGGTCAGCGTGCGCAACGGCGCGCATGCGCGTGAGAATGTGATTGTCGCCCAGCGCATGACGCATGAATGGGCAGCGTCCGCCGCGACAGCCGGTCTCGCGGAGCGGCATCCGGACGGTCGATTCTCTCCTGTTCCTTTTGCGGTGGACAATACGGGCGAGGCGCCGGTCTTGGTCTGGCAGATGCCGGGTGCCACCGCGCCGGATGCCGTGCGGCGCTTCGAGTGGCGTGCGGATCACATGTTACGCGCGGCGCCGGGCGGCGATCTGACCGTCTCGGTTGACGGCTCACGCATTCTGGTCGCGAACGGGTATTTTCGGCTGGCGCATCCGGTCCGCGGACGGGGCGGCTTTCCGCAGGACATAGAATATGTCCGCTCCGGGCATGCCGATCCGGAGCTCTATTTTCTTGATCGCATTGTCCGTAAAGATGCGGACGGGCGTGTGATGCAGGTTTGCGCGAACGCCTGTGAAGACGCGGCCGCGCGCGTGGTGTTCGCGAGTCCGTTGCGTGTCGTGGTGGAGGTGTGGACCGGTTTCGGACCGCGCGCCGCCGAGACGCCCGGACAGCCGCGTGCGGTGTATCGCTACACGTACAGCGCCCATTCGCCGGTCGTGCAGGTGGACGCGCGCTACCTGCGCACCGACGACGGCCCGTGGCGTGAACTGCATTTTCTCCATCTCTCGCGCAAGGAAGCGCGCTACGCACGCTTTGTCACCGGCGATGCCGGCGGCACGCATGTCCTGCAGCCGAAGGGTACCCGCAGCCGCGCGGTGAACGGGCCGCAGTGGGCGGTGATGGCGGATGCGGCGGATGCCTGCGGTGCCGGTTTTGAGGGCGCGGTGTGTTGGGATGCCTCGGATGAGTTCGTGTACTACATCCGCAGCGGCCACATGACCTGGATGGGGCCAGAGGCCCGTTTTGAGGGCGGTCTCTATTTCGGGCCGGCGGGCGACGCGGCCTGGTACAGCCAGTGGCTGGGACGCGAACGCGCGCCGGAGGTTTCGCTCGTTAAAGACGGCCGTCCGTGGGTGCCGCTCGAACGCGATGCGCCGGACGGCGCATACCGTCTGGAGAACGCGGCGTTGCGCGTGGCGTTCGCCGGTGCGGAGCAGGGGTTCGATTGCACGGGCATCGAGAATCGTTTGGCCGATGACATCCGCTTTGTTCGCGCGCGCGACCCCTTGCCGGGATTGTGGTCGCTGACCTTCAAGACGCCTGCGGATGCCGCAGGGCAGCAGGAGACCGCGCTGCTCTCCAACCGCTCGCCCGCCGTGCAGCGCAGGTGCGTCGTGAAACGCCGCAGGCTTGAGTTTGTGTGGGAAGGCCTTGACCTGCCGAACGAGCCGGGTGCGGTCGATGTGCGGGCCGACGTGTCGCTGGATGCGGGCGAGAGCGCGAGCGCGTGGCGCATCCGCGTGACGAACCGCAGCCGGCGCTTCGGTCTGTGGGAGACCGCCTATCCGCTTCTCAACGGGGTGGTGCCGCCGGGTGTCGGCGACGTGCTGCTGCCGCACGGCAACTGGGGCGGACGGTTGATGCGTCAACATCGCGGACGTTTCGATGCGCCGTATCCTTCGGCCCGCTGCCCGTTGCAGATGATGGCCTTCCAGTTGGGCGAGGCCGGACTCTATCTCGCCGCGCATGACGGGGCCGCGACGGCCAAGCGGCTGAGCGTCAGCGCCGCGCAGGATGCCGCGTTCCACACGCTGGCCGAACAGGCCGGCGTGCCGGGGGCGGAGGGCGCGCCGGCGTATCCTGTGGTGGTCGCTGCCTATCGCGGCGACTGGTGGCAGGCCGCGCGACGCTATCGGGACTGGGCTACGCGACAAGCGTGGACCGCCAAGGGGCCGATCGCGGCGCGCGAGGATTTTCCGTCGCGTCTGAAAGACTTGGGCTTCTGGATGATTCTCGGCGGGGTGCCGGCATCGGTCACCAACAACATGGCGCTGGCGGCCCGGCTCTTTCCGGATATGCCGATCGGCGTCCATTGGTACAACTGGCACCAGATTCCTTTTGATCACACCTATCCGGAATACTTCCCGGCGAAACCCGGCATGGCCGAGGCGACGCGCGCGATGACCGCGAGCGGGCAGACGGTGATGCCGTACATCAACGCGCGGTTGTGGGATGAGGAGATCCCGAGTTTTGCGGCCGGGTTCCCCGCCGCCGCCAAACAGCCGAGCGGCACCAACTATGTCGAAATTTACGGCTCAAAACGCAGACTGGTGCCGATGTGCGCCGCGACGCCGTTGTGGCAGTCCAAGGTTCAGGAGATCTGCCTGCGCCTGATGGACGAGTGCGGCGTGAACGCGATCTATCTGGATCAGATCGGTGCCGCCAAGCCCGCGCCGTGCTATGATCCCGCGCACGGCCATCCGCTGGGTGGCGGAGGCCATTGGACCGCCGGTTACAGGAAGATGATGACCCCGGTGAAGCGCGAGGCGGCGCGCCGTAACGTCGTGCTGACCACCGAGAACACGGCCGAGCCGTACATGGATACCATTGATGCGTATCTCGCTTGGAATCCGCGCGAACAGCAGGATGTGCCGCTCCTGCCTGCCGTCTACTCCGGCTACACGGTCTATTTCACCAGCCCGCAGGCTGCGCAGGATTCGCTGGATGCCTTCTGCGCGGCACAGGCGCGCGATTTTCTGTGGGGGTGCCAACTGGGGTGGAACGGCGAGTGGATCTTGCAGCCCCAGCACCTTGAAAAGCAGCAGTTCCAGCGTGAGCTCTGCCGCTACCGTCTCGCGGCCCGCGCGTTTATGGTGGACGGACAGCTCGTTGACGAACTGCGTCCGCTCAATGAGGTGCCGCTTGTGACGCATCTGTGGCACAGGACTCACCCGCACACGGCGCGTCTGCCGGCTGTCATGGGGACGCTCTGGCGCGACGTGTCCCGCGAGCGCCTCGCGCTCGCGGTGGTCAACACGACCGGCGTCGCGCAGACGTTCGATGTCCGTGTCGAGCCGGAACGCTGGCTGAAGGGGAGGGGGCCGTGGCACCTTTATGACCTGACGCCATCAGGGACGCATCCGCTTCGTATGCCGGAGGACCGGCGGGTACGTTTCGGCGATCTCGCGCCGCGCGAAATCCGGGTCTTTATGCTCGCCCCTCAGGCCGCTGGCTGGCTGGGGTTACACTAGTTGGCAGCAAGTTTGGTTAAGGCACGTGCGCGGACCTTTCCCTCGGCGCTTTTAACGGGAACGCCATAGATTCTCAAGTGGCGGCGCCGCGTTTTCCGTCATCGCTGGCATCTTTCTGCGGATACGCATCGGCATGTCCAACATGTCGAGGATCAGTACCGCATCTATCTGTCAACGCAACGCTAGGGGTTCTCTCAGTGTGAGTCGGTTGGGCGCTGGCCCCCGAAGCAATACGCCACATAGTCGGAGGGCAGCGGCCGCGTCACGAGTGCCACGACAAATGCGGTGAGCGCCGAGATCGGCAGGGCCACCAAGAGGGGGTCCACCACGGCCCATGTGGGGCTGAAGGCGTGGGTGAGCAGCGTGGGGGTGCCGAAGAGCGCCTTGCAGATGCCCAGCCCGGCGGCCGTCTTCGCGTTGATGAACACGGACCAGAACGCACTGGTGGCGAAGCCGACGACAATGGAGGCGAGCGCGGCCGGCCGAGTCATGCGCCGCCAGAACAGTCCGGCCAGGAATGAGGGCAGGAAGGACGCGGCGCAGATCCCGAAAAAGAGCGCGGTCGCGAGGGCGATGATGTTGCCGCGCACCAGTTTGCCGAGCACAATGGCGGTCAGAATGCCGATGACAATGCCGCACCGTGTGATGAGCACGGTTCGGGTGGAGTGGGCGCCTCCGATCGTCTCGAAAATGTCGCGCCCGATCGCGGTGCCCATGGTGTGGAACTGGCTGGAGAGCGTGCTCATGGCCGCCGAGAGGAGGGTCAGCAGGAAGAGGACGCCGAACCATTTCGGCAGCGCACTGTTGATGAAGCGCGGGATGATGGTGTCGCTGTTGCCCTGCAGCGTGGTGCCGAGGGTGACGGTGCGCGCGATGGCGATCAGGCCGGGACGGATGATGTCGCCGCCCGCGCCGCGCTCGACCGTGACGCTGGGGGTTTTCAGCATATAGTGCAGCGGCTGGTCTTCCGTGGTGCCGGGCAGCCGGTAGGTGATGAAGGTTTTGGCGCGTGCGCGCACGTCCGGCGAAGCGTCGGGCTGGAGCCGGGTCAGCGGGGCTTTGCCGTCCGGGCCGGGGTCGAGCAGCGCCTGTTCTTCAACGATCGTGCAACGGATGGTCTCGTGTTGGGCAAAGTAGACGTTTGCCAGGGCGCCGACCACAAACGCGACGCCGGTCATGAAGAGGATGAAGACGCCGCCGGCCGCGACGCCGCGGTTGAGGGCCTGCTTGGATTTAACGGTCATGAAGCGCACGATAAGTTGGGGTTGCGCGAGGACGCCGATGCCCACGCCCATGACGATGGTCGAGACCATGATCCACCAGAGATGATACCGGACGGCTTCGCCGCCCGTGCTGCCGGGGGCGGCCCAGCCGAAGGCCGGCATGGCGGTCCAGCCCCGGTGGCCGATCGCGGCCAGGGACGGGGGCACGCTGGGTGCAAGGTCGGTCAGCGCCTGGTGTGCGGCCGAGAAGCCGCCGAGCTGGGTGTAGGTGAAGATCAGCAGGAAGAGCATGCCGACCAGCATGATCGCGCCCTGCAGCGCATCCGTCAGCATGACCCCTTTGATGCCGCCCGCGATGACGTAGGCGGCGACCACGACGGCGAACACATACAGGGCCGCGTCGTACGAGATGTGGAAGATCGGTGCGATGAACTCGGCGCCGCCGATGATGACCGCCATGGCGTAGAGCGGCATGAGGCAAAAGATGATGAGGGCACAGAGCACTTGAATGAGGCGGCTGCCGTAACGCTTGCCCATCAGTTCCGGGAAGGTGTGGGCGTCCAGATGGTGGCCCATGCGCCGTGTCGGGTTGCCGAACACGACAAAGGCGATGAAGATACCCATGAAAATGTTGAGCACGGTCAGCCAGAGCACGCCCATACCGAAGTTGGCGGCCGCCCCGCCGAATCCCACGATGGCGGAGGTGCTGATGAAGGTCGCTCCATACGAGAGGGCCATGATGACCGGGTTGGCGTTGCGGCCGGCCACCAGATAGTCGGATGCGGTCTTGGTCTGGCGGTACCCTTGGTACCCCAGGTAACCGATGGCGAAGAGGTAGATGAGCAAGGCGATCAGTGTGAAGATGTCCATGGTTTTTCTTTCAACGAAGGGTTCAGAGTACGGCCTCGATCTCGTCCTTCTCTTCCTTGGCCCACTTGATGTCCTCCGGGCCGACGGGTTCGTCGCCTTTGTTCCAGTTGGTGATGCCGTACGCGACGCAGACGAGGGCGCCGCTGATGGAGAGCAGATAGGCGGCGGCCACCCATGGATCAGGAATGCCAGCGATCATAGTCTACCTTTCATTGTCGACGCGGCCGCAGGCGGCGCGTTCGTTTCTATCGATAAGAACAGGACGGCGTTACTGTACACAGAAACGGCCGCTGCGGCAAGACGGAATGCAAAAAAAATAAAAAGCCGCGCACGGTCATTGTGCGCGGCTTATGAATCACGCTCCCGCCTCCCGCTGAGCCTGTTAAGACGGTCGGTTTGCGGCATGCGGGGCCAGCGTACCCTTATTTCGCCGCAGCGGCCGGGGCGGCGGGTTTCGGCTGCGCCGGCGCATTCAGGCGCGCCTCGCGCATGGCCTTGCGCTCCTCCTCGTTGAGCTTGCCGTCGCCGTCCTTGTCGAACTTCTTCAGCATTTCTTGGAACTGAGGGCCTGCGTTCGGGCGGCGCTTCTGCATCGCCTCCATCATGGCTTTGCGCTCTTCGTCGTTGAGTTTGCCGTCGCCGTCCTTGTCAAAGGGTTTTTCCCGCGTTTTGCGGAACTCCTCCATGCGCGCTTTGTTCGCCTCCATCATGGCCTTGCGCTCTTCGTCGCTGAGCTTGCCGTCGCCATCTTTGTCAAACTTCTTTTCGCGCTCCATGCGCAGCTTCTCACCCATGGCCATGCGCGCCGCCATCATGGCCTTGCGCTCTTCTTCATTGAGCTTGCCGTCGCCGTCCTTGTCAAACTCTTTGATCGCGTCGGCCCGCATGTTGACGCGCGCCGGAAACGCACCCGGCGCGGCGGGTTTGGCAGGGGCATTCGCCTGGGCGGAAGCGCCGGCCGCCAGCAGGGCCAGCAACGAGGTCATACACAGTCGATTCATCTGAGCTCTCCTTTTCTGTTTACGCCGAACCGGCGTTGTGTCGGGTAGAACGGATACGGCAACGATTTATTGCCGCAGGGGCGGGGCGTGCGTCATTTCGCTTCGGTAAAGAGGGTGACGGCATCCAGCACGTCATGGCCGGCCGTTTTGAGGGCCTCGATGGCGCGGTCCGGGTTGTCGAAGCGGAAGACCAGCACCGCCTCGGCGCCGTGGCGGAAGGCAAACGCGTACATGTACTCGATGTTGACGCCAGCCTGGCCGACCACATCGAGGATCTCGGCCATGCCGCCGGGTTTGTCCGGCACGGCGGCCGCCACCACTTCACGCACATTCACGACATAGCCGGCCTGCTCGAGCACCGCCTTGGCTTTCTGCCACTCTTCGACGATCAGGCGCACGATGCCGAACTGCTGGGTGTCGGCCAGCGAGAGGGTGACGATGTTGATCTGAGCTGCGGCCAACGTCCGGCAGATGGCGTTCAGGTGGCCCGGCTTGTTTTCGAGAAAAAGTGAGATTTGGTTGATTTTCATGATCGGAGCCCTTTCTTCTGGCTTACGCCTTCTTGCGCAGGTCGGTCACGCGGCGGAGTTTGCCCTCGCTGCGCGGCAGCGTGTGCGGCTCGACCAACGTGATGGTGGCGCTGATATTGATGATGCGCTGGACGGCGTGGCCGATGCGCGCGCGCAGTTTCTCCAGCGATTTGATGTCGTCGCTGAAGGTTTCCGGCGTGACCTCGACCTTGATCTCGAGCGTATCGAGGTCGCCGATCTTGTCGACCACGATGAGGTAGTGCGGCAGGACCGCGTCGATGGCCATCAGGCCGGCCTCGATCTGCGACGGGAAGACGTTGACGCCGCGGATGATCAGCATGTCGTCGCTGCGGGCGCTGATGCGCTCGATGGCGCGGATGGTGCGGCCGCACGGGCAGGGGCCGGTCAGGATGCGCGAGAGGTCACGTGTGCGGTAGCGCAGCATCGGCGTGCCGGTGCGCGACAGGGTCGTGAAGACCAGTTCACCCTGTTCGCCGTCCGGCAGCGGCTCCAGCGTCTCGGGGTCGATGATCTCGGGGTAGAAGTGGTCCTCAAAGACATGCAGGCCGCGGCGGTGGGGGCAGTCGTTGGCCACGCCCGGGCCGGAGATTTCGGTCAGCCCGTAGATGTCGTGCGCGGTGATGCCGGTCAGAGCTTCGATCTTGGCGCGCATCTCCTCGGTCCAGGGCTCGGCTCCGAAAATGCCGTGTTTGAGCTTCATGTCGGCCTTGAAGTCGATGCCCTTCTTCATGCCTTCGTCGATCAGATGCAGGAAGTAGCTGGGC
>MWEJ01000036.1 GCA_002071025.1 Verrucomicrobia bacterium ADurb.Bin070
GGGGATGAACGCCGAGTTCATCCGCATGGGCGTCTCCCAGTCCGACCGCTTGGTCCGGCTGAACCAAATCGCGATACGCCAACTTCAGTCTTTGACGGCACGGGATACCGCGAAGTTGTTGGAGGAAAAGAGGAGGGGCGAAAGATGAACGGGATGATCGTCTTGTCGTTTCTCCCAGTTGTCAAGGATTCCTTGACAACTCGATCCGTGCCTCGTACGGCAACTGTCCGGAAATTCCGGAGAACTGACGCGGATCAGGACGGCCGTCTAACCCCATCGAATTCGATGGGGTTGAAATGCCCTTCGGAGGTGCGCGTATGAAACTGCCGAAGGGGTGGAAATGTGAAACGGTTGGTGATCTGTGCGACTTTAGCAATGGCCACGGGTTCGGCCCGCACAACTGGTCTAAAGTAGGGCTCCCCATAATTCGTATCCAGAACTTGAATGGCGAAGCAGACTTTAACTACTTCAACGGCAGAGCAGACGCAGATTGGCTGGTCGAGCCGGGAACACTTCTTTTTGGGAATAAAGGAGAGATAAACGATTACTGCTCAATATTTGGCTTGAAAACACCTGAACAGGTCTTGCCAACAATTAATCTGCTTGGTATCAAGAAACAACACGCAAATAAACAACCTTGCCCTTGCGGATGTGGATTAAGACTCGGTAAGTGTCGTCTGCATTATAGGTTAAACGAGTTCCGAAAACTCGAGTGTAGGACCTATTATAGATCTTTAGCATCGAGGTTAAGATGACGCCTAGCTTCCAGGAGTCTCACATCAGCCAACTGCCGGCGATCCGGCTGTTGCAGCAGCTCGGGTATGCGTACCTGAGTCCGGAGGAGGCGTATGCCGAACGGCGGGCGAAGCGGCGGTCGGTGCTGCTGGAGGATGTGCTGACGCGGCAGCTCCGGCGGCTGAACGCGATTTCGTTCAAGGGCCAGGAGGCGGCGTTCTCGGACGAGAACATCGCGAAGGCGGTGGAGGCACTGCGGGAGATTCCGTTCGACGGGTTGGTGCGTACGAGCGAGAAGGTCTACGACCTGCTCACGCTGGGCAAGAGCCTCGACCAAACCGTGCAGGGCGAGACCAAGGGCTTTACTCTGCGCTACATCGACTGGGAGAATCCGCGTAACAACGTCTTCCATGTGACGGCGGAATATGAGGTCGAGCGCACCGCGAGCCGCGAGACGCGCCGGCCGGACATCGTCTGCTTCGTGAACGGCATCCCTTTCGTGGTGATCGAGTGCAAACGGCCCGAGGAGAAGCACTCGCTCGAACAGGCGGTGCACCAGAATATCCGCAACTGGCAGAACGACGAGATTCCGCAGCTCTTCCTCTACGCGCAGCTCGTGCTGGCGCTGAACAAGAACGAGGGGCGTTACGCCACGGCAGGCTCGCCCCAGAAGTTCTGGGCGCAGTGGCGCGAGATGCGCGACGCGGACGCCGAGGTGCGGTCCGCGATTAACGGCCCCGTGCGGCTGGAGGAGCACGAAAAGCTTTTCCGGGGCGTGTTCGCCTATGCCAAGCAGGCGTTCGAGGAGCTGGCGATTCAGGAGCGCGAGCCGACCGGGCAGGACCGGCTCGTCTGGTCGCTGTGCCGTCCGGAGCGGCTTCTGGAGCTGGTGCACCGGTTCGTGCTCTACGACGAGGGCGGCACGGTCAAGAAGATCGCA
Source organism: Verrucomicrobia bacterium ADurb.Bin070 (assembly GCA_002071025.1). Classification (GTDB taxonomy): domain Bacteria; phylum Verrucomicrobiota; class Kiritimatiellia; order RFP12; family UBA1067; genus DUPH01. Next base: position 1,676 of record MWEJ01000036.1, read on the forward strand.
CGCTACCAGCAATACTTCGCGATTCGCAAGACGCTGGAGCGGGTGCGGCAGCGCGATCCCGAGGGGCGGCGCAAGGGCGGCGTGCTCTGGCAGACTCAAGGCTCGGGCAAGTCGCTGGTGATGGTGCTGCTGGCCAAGGCGCTGGCGATGGACCGGGAGATCCTCAACCCGCGCATCGTGATCGTCACGGACCGGATCGACCTGGACGAGCAGATTTGGAAGACCTTTCACCTGTGCGGCAAGGAACCGCAGATGGCCCGCACGGGCAAGCACCTGCACGAGCTGCTGCGCGACGAGCGCGTGGCGGTGATCACCACCGTGATCGACAAGTTCCGCGCGGCGGCCAATGCGTCATCGGGATGTCAGAACACCGACGACAACCTTTTCGTGCTGGTGGACGAGAGCCACCGCAGCCAGTACGGCGAAGCGAATCTGCGCATGCGGAAGACGCTGCCGAACGCCTGTTTCATCGGCTTCACCGGCACGCCCCTGATGAAGGCAGAGAAGAACACGGCGCTCAAGTTCGGCGGCTTCATCGAGCCCGCGTACACGATCCGCGACGCGGTGGCGGACCAAGCCGTGGTGCCCTTGCTTTACGAGGGGCGGCACGTCTTGCAGGCGGTGAACGAGAAGGCCGTCGACTCGATGTTCGAGGCGATGTGCCGGGGACTGACGCCCGAACAGAAAGGCGACCTCAAACGCAAGTTCGCCTCGCGCGACGAGCTGAACCGGCTGGAGAGCCGCCTGTACCTGATCGCGTGGGACATCTCGCAGCACTTCTCGGAGCAGTGGAAGGGCACGGGGTTCAAGGGGCAGGTCACCGCGTCGGGCAAGAAGGAGGCGCTGATGCTGAAGGGTTTCCTCGACCAGTTCGGAATGGTGACGAGCGAGGTGGTCATTTCCGCGCCGCAGGAGATCGAGGGCGAAAAGAGCGCGTCGGCAACACCCGACGCGCGCGTGGAGGTCTTCTGGACGTCCATGATGGACAAGTACGGCAGCGAGAAAGCGTACAATCGGCAGATTATCGCGGCTTTCAAGAAGGCCGACACGCCAGACCTGCTCATCGTGGTGGACAAGCTGCTGACCGGGTTCGACGCGCCGCGCAACGTGGTGCTCTACATCGCGCGGAGCCTGAAGGAGCACGCGCTGCTGCAGGCGGTGGCGCGCGTGAACCGGCTTGCTCCCGGAAAAGACTTCGGAACCGTCGTCGACTACTACGGGGTGGTCACGCAACTTCACGACGCGCTGGAACTCTACAGCTCTCTGGAGGGCAAGTTCGATCCCGCGGACCTGGAAGGAACGCTCGCGAACCTCGCCGAGGAGATCAAGTCTCTGCCAGGCCTGCGCGACGGGCTGTGGGACCTGTTCCGCGACGTGCCGAACAAGCGGGACGAGGAGGCCTTCGAGCTGGCGCTGGCCGATCCGGTGCGGCGCGACGAATTCTATGCGCGTCTCTCGAAGTTCTGCCGTGTGCTCAAGATGGCGCTGGCGTGCATCCGGTGGGCGGACGCCACGCCGCAGGAGACGGCCGAGCGGTACAAGCGCGACGCGGTCTTTTTCCAGAACCTGCGGGCGGCGGTGAAGATCCGCTATGCGGAAGAAATCGACTACCGCGACTACGAGCGGCAGATTCAGAAGATGCTGGCGACCTACGTGCGCGCAGAGGAGGTCATTCAGGTGGTCGAGCCGGTGAACATCTTCGAGCGCGAGGCCTTCGAAAAAGAGGTCGAGCGGGCGAAGACCCTGCGGGCAAAGGCGGACACGATCGTCAACCGGACCAAGCGCACGATCACCGAGCGGATGGACGAAGACCCCTTCTTCTACCGGAAGTTCTCACTGCTGTTGGAGCAGGCCATCGACGAGTACCGGCGGCAGCGCATCACCGAGGCGCAGTATCTGGCCCGGGTGCGCGAGATCATGGAGTGCGTCCGCGACCGCAGGAAGTCCGAAGTGCCGCAGGAACTGGAGGGACGCGATTTCGCGCAGGCGCTCTACGGCGTGGTCAGCGAGCGCGTGACGCCGGCGGAAGAGTGGACGGTGAAAGAGGAGCCGGTCGGCTACGGGACGGCGCAGCCGCGCGCGTCCGAGGCCGACCGCCTGCGCGCCGAGATGAGCCTGCGGCTGGAAGCGATCATCCGCGACGAGGCGATCGTCCGATGGCGCGAGAATCCGGACGTGCAGAACCGGATGCGCAACGCGATGGACGACTACCTTTTTCAGCTCAGGCAGGAACGCAAGGTCGACCTGACGCTTGAGCAGATGGACGCGATCATCGAGTCGTGCTTGGGGATTGCACGCAATCGGCCCGAGGATGTGTGAGACACGGACACACGGACACACGGACTAACACGGACGGACACGGACGAAGATGGCAACGATAAGGACAGCGGTGGGGGAGTGTGTCGTGAAGCGGGCGCGGAGGCGGACGCTGGCGATCAGCGTGTTGCCGGACGGGACGGTCGAGGTTGTCGCGCCGCTCGGTGCGGCGGAAGACAAGATCCACGAAAAAGTCGAAAAGCGGACACGGTGGATTTTGCGTCAGCGTCGGGTTTTCGCGGCGTTGAACGTTAAGCGACCGCCGCGTCGGTACTGCACGGGGGCGACGCACCGGTATCTAGGGCGGCAGTATCGGCTGAAGGTAAGTATCGGTGAGGATCAGGGCGTGAAGCTGCGCGGCGCATATTTGTTGGTCGTATCGCGAAGCGAGGCCGAGGACTCGGTGGCAGCGCTCGTGGCTAGCTGGATGCGCGAGCGTGCAAAAGAACAGTTCTCGAAGCGGTTCGTGGCCTGGCGCACATGGTGCGAGGAACGGGGTTTGAGCGAGCCGCGTCTGCGCCTCCTGTCCATGCCGAAGCGATGGGGAAGCGCGCACAAGAACGGGACGGTGGCGCTCAATCCCCAGTTGGTGCGCGCACCTTCAATCTGCATCGATTACGTGATCGCACATGAAATTTGTCATCGTCTTCATGCTGGGCATGGACGAGGGTTCTATGCAGAACTAAATTGCCTGTGTCCGAATTGGCGCCAGTGCAAGCAGAGGCTGGAGGCAATGGATTAATACCGGTGTTCATCGGTTATCGTGTGGCGAAGCGATAGGTGCCGGAGCCGACGCGGAGCGTGACCGTGCCGTTTCCGGTGCCGAGAAGCGTCACGCCGCGGGCGCGGGCGAGCGGCCTGCGGTGCTCGGTCACGGAGGCAGCGTCTGCCGCGGGTATGTGCACAGTGGCGGCGGTGTTGGCCGGGATCTCGATTTCCCAGTCGAACGCGCCGTCCTCGCGCGACCATTCGCTGCGGATGAGGCCGTAGGGCGAACGGTGCGAGGCTTTGACGAAGGCCAGATCACCGACCGGTTGCGGGCGCATGACGATGTGCTTGAACCCGGGCTGCGCAGGGTCGGGCGCGATGCCGGCCAGCGTTTCGTAGAACCAGATGACCAGATCGCCGACGAGCATGACATGGTTGCCGGAATTCATGGCGGGGTCTGCCGTGTCGCCGTTCCAGAGTTCCCAGACTGTGGTCGCGCCTTTTTCGATCATGTAACCCCAGCTCGGATAGGTCGTGTGCGTGGCGAAGTTGTAAGAAAGGTCGGCCCGTCCGCCCGCCGTCAGGACGCGGTTGAGCCATTGGCCGCCGACCAGGCCGGTACCGACATGGCCCCGGGTCTCGGTGGTGATCTTGCTGACGAGGTGCGCGAACACGCGTCCGCGTTCGGCCGCCGGCACCATGTCGAAAGCCAGCGGCAGCACGCAGGCGGTCTGCGTGCCGTTGTCATAATAACCTTTGGCGGCATCATAATAGGTCGCGTTGAATGCGGCCTTGAGCGCTTCAGCCTGCGCGCGGTAACGCTGCGCGTCGGCGGGTTTGCCGAGCAGGTCTGCATAGCGCGTCATCAGGGTGAGGCAGTGGTAGAAATAGGTGGTTGCGAGAACGACGGGTGAAGTCTTGCGGGCAGGGTCCTTGGAGTGGATCAGGTGCGGATCTTCAGGAGGCACGCACCAATCGCCGTAACTGTCTTTGCTGATGATGCCGTCTTTGACGAAGCCGGTCATGTGGTCGATCCACTTGGCCATGGTCGGGTAGTGGCGCTCGATGATGCGCCGGTCCCCGTACTGGTCGAGCAGCGCGCCGGGGGCAATGACGGCGGTGCTGGGCCATGTCACGCTGTCGTTATAGAGCGGCCAGTAGGGCGGGCAGACATCGGGAATGCTGCCGCTCTCTTTCTGCGCGTCGGTCATGTCGTGCAGCCACTTGGTGTAGAGCGCCGCGATGCCGAAGAGGTAGGACTCGCCTTTGGATTCCGAGGAACGGTCGCCGAGCCAGCCCTGGCGCTCGTCGCGCTGCGGACAGTCGGTGGGTATGGAGCGGTAGTTGCCGCGCGTGCCCCAGCGTGTGTTTTGGTAGATCGCGTTGATGGTCGGCTGCGAACAGGTGAAACGTCCTGCCTCGGCGACATCGTCATGGACCACGCAGCCGCGGAGGGTGTCGAGGGCGGGCCGGCCGGGGAAGCCGGTGAGCTCGACGTAGCGGAAGCCGTATTAGGTGAAGCGCGGCTCGTAGGTCTCGCGGCCTTTACCTTTGAGCGTGTAGCGGCCCGTGACTTTGGCGCCCCTCAGGTTGGCCATGTAGAGGGTGCCGTCGGGCTGGAGGGTTTCCGCGTGGCGCATCGTGACCGTGGTGCCGGCGGGGCCGCGCACGGCGAGGCGGCACCAGCCGACCATGTTTTGGCCCATATCGAAAACGAAAACGCCGGGCCGGGGCTCTGTGAGTGTGACAGGCTTGAGCGTTTCCGTGACGCGGATCGGTTCGTCCATCTGGGCGGCGAGCGCGCCGCCCGGCGCGTCGACGATTTGCGCGAGCGGCCATGCCGCGTCGGCAAAACCGGGCTCGGCCCAGCCCGGAAACTCGCGGCGGGCGTCATAATCTTCGCCGTCATACTCGTTGTTCGCGGTGATGGGGCCTTGGTCGGTGATCCGCCAGGTGTCGTCGCTGACCACGGTGTCGCGCGTGCCGTCCGCGTAATCGATCTCCAACTGGAGCAGCAGCTTGGGATAGCCGTAGCCGGTCGTGCGGGTCGGCGCGTTGTCGCGCGGCGCGTAGTAGCGGCCGTTGCCGAGCCAAACGCCGAGCGCATTTTCGCCGCGTTTGAGCAGGCCGGTCACGTCGTGGGTCACATAAAACGTGCGCGCCGTGTAGTGCGTGAGCCCGGGCGAAAGCACGGCGTCGCCGACCTTGCCCCCGTTGAGGTATAGCTCGGAGAGGCCGATCCCGCTGACATAGACCGTGGCGCGCGCGAGCTTCTTGGTGGCGGTGAACGGTTTGCGGAGCATGCGCGCGGCGAGGATGCGGTCGCTGTGCCCGGTCACGTCGCCCCACGGTTTCATGCCGACCTCACCCAGCACGGCGGCGGGCTGCCAGGCCGTATCGTCGAAGGCGGGCTGTTGCCACTGCGGCGTCTCTTGGCCAAATGTTTTCCAGTGCGCGTCGGTCGCGATCACCACGGGGTCGCCCGAATCGAAGGTGAGGGTCAGTGCGCCGACGAGGCCGGCGGGGTTGGGGGTCTCGCCGAGATTGTTCACCTGCACGGCGATCACGTTGCGGCCGGGGGCGAGCAGATCGGTGACCGCTTTTGCGCTGGCGGCGGAGAAACTGCGCCCCTTGAGCGCCTCCTGGCCGTTCACCCAGGCGTCGAACGCATTGTCGCCGGCCAGGCTCAATTCGGCACGGATCAGCGCGCGACCGGCCGGCAGTTCGAAGGTGCGGCGGTAGTAACGCAAACCCGGCACGTCGTTGGCCGTTTTCGCAAAGGCGATCCATGAGCACGCCTTCAGGCGGCTGTCCCGCGGTGTCTCGTCCCTGCCGATCCAGCGCGCCTGCCAGTCGGCAGGCCGGAGCAGGCCCATGCTCCATGCGGCCGGCGCGCTCCAGCCGGAGGCCGTGCCGTCCTGGTCATAAACGCGGACCTTCCAGAAGCAGGGCTGGCGCGAGGCGAGTGGCTTGCCCGCGTAGACGACCTGGACGCTCTGGTCGGAGGCGACGCGGCCGGAGTCCCATAGGTCGCCGCTGTTCTGCTTGAGCCGCGCGGCGCTGCTGGCGACGAGGATGCGGTAGGCGGACTGCCGGACGCCGCGCGTGCCGCCGGCGTCGAGCTGCCAGCTCAAACGCGGCAGGGGCTCATCGATGCCCTGGGGATTCTCGCGGTATTCGCAGCGCAGATGTCCGGCCTCGATGCCGGCCCAAGCCGCCGTGTGAACGAACAGAAGTGCGGGACAAACGAGTGCGCGAAAAAGATAAAAGTTTCGCATGAGAGTTCCTTTTCAGTCGCGCGGCCGCGACGGACGCGATTTAAGTTGAACGTTCGGTATTATGAACCGCACCTTGATGGAGTCAATGCCGGATTTTGCCGGGAACCGGCTCACTTGCCACCGGGCCGGAGCCTGTGTTATGTTGAGCGCCAGTCAAAAATCGTGAGGGGGAGTCGATGTGATGCGATGGACAGTGCTGGCAGGATGCGTGCTGTGGGGGATGGCCGTGCGCGCGGCTGGTCCTGTGCTTGATTATGTCTATCCGGCGGGGGGGCGGACAGGCAGTGATTTTGAAGTTGAGGTCGGCGGCGACCGGTTCAGCGGGGTTGTTCAGGCGGTGGTCAGCGGCGAAGGGGTGACGTTGACCTATCTCGGTCCGGTCCGCACGACGGTGCTGAACAAAAAAGGGCGGCCGGTCGCAACGGTGTTGCCGGACCGTCTGCGTTTCCGGGTCGTGATTGACAAGGAGGCCGCGCCGGGCATGCGCGCGTTGCGCGTCAGCACGGCCTATCGGCTGAGCGAGCCGGTCGGGTTCGACGTGCAGTCCGTTTTGCCGGAATTGAGTGAACCTGCAACCAACCGCGCGGGGGCTGCGGTTTGCACGCTGGAGCAGATGCCGCTCTGGGTGAACGGACGGGTCTCGCACAAAGAACCGGACTGCTACCGGTTCGAAGCGCGGCAGGGCATGCGGATTGTCGCCTGCACGCAGGCTGCGACCTTGCCGCCCAACGGGTTTCTTCCGACGCTGGCGTTTTGCGATCCATCGGGCAACCCCTGTGAGGGCGTGACCCTGCATGATGCGGAGCATGCGCCGGTCGCGGTGTTCGAGGTGCCGCGGGACGGCTCCTACGCATTGCGGGTCGGCGCCGCCGCAACGGCGCAGACCGGTGATGCGCATGTCTACCGGGTGCAGGTGGGAGAGTTGCCGTTGATTACGGGGTTTACGCCGTCGGGCGCACGGGAGGGTGAGAGCCTCAATGTGCGGCTGGAAGGCGTGAATCTGCCCCAGCGGCGGATTCGTCTGTTCACAGGCGGCAAGGACAGTGCGCTCTGCCTGCAGGCCATCACCGAAGGGGCCTGGGTGTTGCCGGGGCTGACGTTTGAACTGGACGCCGAGTCGGCGGCGCCTGACTACCGGGTGACGATGACGCCGGCCTCGCTGAACATCCCGGCGGAAGGCAGCACGCTGGTCAACCTGCACGTGCAGCGCTTCAATGGATTCGAGGGTGAGATCCGCGTCGCGCTCGATTTTCCGCCGCTCAGCATCGCGAGTGAAGGCGGGGTGATTCCGCCCGGTGCGACCGGGGGCGTGCTGACGGTCTCGACGGACGGTGTTCGCTATCCGCGCACGGTGTTCGGGCTGGCGCTGACCGCCACGGCCGAGCTGGCCGGACAGCCGGCAAAGCGCGCGGTGGCCCCTGTCCGCCGTTATCGGGTGGCCGGCAACGCGCGTGAGCAGGTCTTTGTCGAGCCGGCGGCGCGTGCGAATGCCGGCATGGATCCGCTGCGCATCAACATCGCGCCGAAAACGCCGTTGACGGTGTCGGTTGACACGCCGGTGCGCCTGACGCTGTTCAGCTCCAGTCTTGCCGCTCATCTGGGCGGCCTGTATGAACCGGTCGTGCTTTTTCCTCCGAGCGGCTTCTCAGTGGAGGGCGTGCAGCGCACCAACAAACAGGAGCGGGCTGCCGTGCTCTTGACATGCGATCCGCGTGCCATGAAGCCCGGCGCGACCGGGCAGCTCGTGCTGGGCTGCATTAAGCGCGGCGACGCCGGGCGGGTGCCGCTGGCCGTCACGCAGAGCGTGCCGTTTGTGGTCAAGTAGGCGGCGTCTGGCAGCGCGGGCAAAGGTGTGTGCCGCGCTGGCCGACGACGATGCGTGCAACCACGGTGCCGCAGCGGGGGCAGGGCTGGCCGTCGCGGCGAAAGACCTGGAGCGCGTCGGCATTGCGGCCCCGGTGCCCCGCAACGCTGTAGAAATTCGCCGCGCCGTCGCCGAGCGTGGTGCCGGCGTTGTCGACCGCGCGCTGCAAGACCACACGGATCGCCCGGTGCAGGCGGCGGATCTCGGCCGCGGTCAGTGTGTCGGTCCGGCGTTCGGGATGGATGCGCGCCTGCCACAGTGCCTCGTCCACATAGATGTTGCCCAATCCGGCCACCGTGGACTGGTCGAGCAGCAGCGGCTTGATCGGGCGCGTTTTGCCGGCCAGCCGCTGCCGGAAACAGGCTAGGGTGAAAGTCGCCTCCAAGGGTTCCGGGCCGAGCGCTGCCAGCGGATCTTCACCCGACGGCACCAGCCGGAACCGACCGAATTTGCGCGTATCGTTGAAGACGAGCTGCCGGCCATCGTCCAGGCACAGCGTGACGTGGTCGTGCGGTCCAGGGCGCTCGCCGGCCGATGCGAACCGCAGCTTGCCGGTCATGCGTAGATGAATCAGCAGGCGGTTGCCGGTGTCAAGTGTGAGAACAATGAATTTCGCGCGGCGCGTGACGGCCATGACGGTGCGGCCGGCGAGTGCGTGGCAAAAGGCGTCAGGCGCGTGCGCGGCCACGGTGCGCGCCCAGCGCACGATGGTGAGCCGGATCACGGCACCCGGCAGACCGTGCGCGCGCAGATCGCGCACGACAGTTTCGACTTCCGGCAGTTCAGGCATATGGCGGTTCCTTTGTTAGAACAATTATTCTACCACGAACGGCTCAGAAAATCGACGGCCGCCCGGCTGGCCAGGCGGCGTGGCGCTGCGCTATACTCGGTTGATGAAAAGGATTCCTGAACTCCTGGCGCCGGCTGGCGACATGACCAGTCTGCAGGCCGCGCTGGATGCGGGCGCAGATGCCGTGTACCTCGGCTTGGACACGCTCAATATGCGTCGGATGGCGACGCGCAATTTCACGCGCGAAACGCTGCCCGAGGCGTCGAGCCGATGTCGTGCGTGCGGTACGCGCCTCTATCTCACGCTGAACACGCTGCTATATGAAGGCGAATTGGCGGCTGCCGAAGCGGTCTTGCAGTTTGCGAAACCGCATGTCGATGCCGTGATCGTGGCGGACTGGGGGGCGATCGCCCTCTGCCAGCGACTGGGCGTGCCCTTCCACGTGTCGACGCAGATGTCCTGCGCCAATTCGGAAGCGGCTCGTTTCCTGAAGCGGCAAGGCGCGGATCGGGTGGTGCTGGCGCGCGAATGCACGCTGGACGAAGTTGCCGCGATCGCTGCGACCGCCGGGATCGAGGTCGAGACCTTTGTGCACGGGGCCGTCTGTGTGGCGGTTTCAGGCCGCTGCCTGCTCTCGCACGAGGCCTATGGCTGCTCCAGTAACCGCGGGGAGTGCCGTCAACCGTGCCGCCGCGAGTTCCTGATTCGCGAAGTGCGCGAGGGCGAGGATGCCGATGCGGCTTTCCGCGTGACGCCGAACACGGTGCTCTCGGCGCGTGACCTCTGTTCGCTGCCGTTTGTCGACCGGTTGGTGGCAGCCGGAATCGCAGCCTTCAAGATCGAAGGACGCGCGCGCAATCCCGAGTACGTCAAGACCGTGGTTTCGGCCTATCGCGCGGCGATCGACGCGGTGCGCGACGGGACCTTCACCGCGGAACGCGCCGCGCACTGGTGTGAGGCGTGCGCGCGGGTGTATCACCGCGAATTCGGCTGCGGTCTTTACCACGGGCGCCCCGGTGAGGATCAGTTTACGGATACCGACGAGAATCAGGCGACCGCCCGCAAGCTGTACGTGGGCGTGGTGCTGAACTACTACGCCAAAGCCGGTATGGTGCAGATTCAGGTACAGGACCAGCCGATCGCGCCGGGCGACACCCTTTCGATTCATGGACCGACCAGCGGCGTGGTGGATCTGACCGTCACCGCGCTGCGTCGCGACCGCGAGACGTGCGAACGTGCCGAACGCGGCACGTGGGTCACGGTCGCCTGTCCGCAGCGCGTACGCGTCAACGACAAGGTGTTTGTCGTGCGTGCGTCCGGTGTCGTGCCCGGGGTTGAAGGCTGATGGATTTTGCCGCATAATGTGCACTTCAAAAGGGAGGACGGGACGATGCCGCTGTATGTTCATTTCGGCGCGGGCAATATCGGCCGTGCGCTGGCCGGACCGATTTTCAGCCGGGCCGGATATCAGGTGCTTTTCGTGGATGCGGTGCCGGAGATCGTGCGTGCGTTGCACGAACGGCGCGCCTACCGCGTGGTCATCAAGGACACCCTGCCGGCCGGCGTGCCCGACACCTTCATGGTCAACGACGTGGACGGGATCGATGTGCGCGACCGCGAGGCCGTCAAGGCGGCGGTGGCCCGCGCCGACCTGATCGGCACAGCGGTGGGCGCGGCGCATCTGCCCGGCGTGTTGGACGTGATTGCAGCCGGGCTTCCGGAACGCGCGGGCCGGCCGGTTTCGCTGCTCTTCTGCGAGAACCTGCACGGCCTTGCCCGGATGGCGCGCGAAACGCTGAGCCGTGCGCTGCCCGATGGCTTCCCGCTCGACCGGCAGGTCGGCCTGGTCGAGACCAGCATCGGCAAGATGGTGCCGCTGATGCCTCAAGAGGTGCGGCGCAATGATCCGCTAGAGGTGTGGGGCGAGGCCTACAACGCGATCATCGCCGATCGAGGCGGATTTGTCGGGTCGGTGCCAGACGGCATTGATGGCCTGTTGCTCAAGCAGTGTTTCCAAGCCTACGTCGAACGCAAGCTCTACATCCACAATCTGGGACATGCCGCCTGTGCCTATCACGGCTATCTGCGCGGCCATGCGCTGATTTGCGACGCGGTGAGTGATCCCGCCGTGTTCGACGAAACCCTGGCCGTGATGCGGGAGTCGGCGCGCGCTTTGGCTCGGCGGTATCCGCAGGAGTTCACCGCCGCAAGATTGGATGAACATGTGGCGGACCTGTTGCGGCGTTTTCGCAACCGGGCGCTGGGTGACACCGTCTACCGCGTCGGGCGCGATCTGCCGCGCAAACTGGCGCCGGGCGACCGGCTGATCGGCGGGCTGCGCCTGGTGCAGGCCGAGCGCGGCGATCCCGCGCCGGTCTGCCGCGCGATCGCCGCAGCCCTGCGGTTCACAGCGACCGATGAGGCGGGACAGCCGTTCGCGCCGGACGCGGCCTTCCGCGCGCGCCTCGAGCAAGAGGGCGCGGCAACCGTTCTGTGCGCGCACTGCGGCCTGAATCCGGTGCGCGATGCCGCGGCGATGTTGGGTGTGATGAAGCACTGCTGAATGTGTGTCCGAGGCGCCGGGATGGTTGACAAGCGGCGGGGGATTTGGGACGCTACCAGCACAGTCTGGTTATCGGGACACATTAAGGGAGAATCATCATGGCAACGAAGAGCGTGATACGCGTCGGCATCGTCGGATTCGGCTTCATGGGGCGCATGCATTACGGCAACTGGAAAAAAATGAAGGGGGCCCGGGTAGTCGCGCTGTGCGACAAAAATCAGGAGCAATTCACCGCGCCCACCGCCGGCGGCAACATCTCTGGCGCGGATACAGCGACGGACTACGGTGACGCGGCGATCTATGACGACTTCGACGCGATGCTGGCCGAGGCTAAGCCGGACGTTATCTCCCTGACGCTGCCCACCCCGCTGCACGTGCCCTTGACGATCAAGGCGTTGCAGGCCGGCGTCAGCGTGTTGTGCGAAAAGCCGATGGCCCTGACCGCTGCGGAATGTGACAAGATGCTTAAGGCCGCACACCGTGCGCCCAACGGCGCGAAACTGATGGTGGCCCATTGCCTGCGCTTCTGGCCGTGTTACGTCTATCTCAAAAAGCTGGTGGACAGCAAGAAATACGGCAATGTGGTCGCGGCCTCGTTCCGCCGTTTCAGTGCACCGCCCGGCTGGCAAAAGGGAACCAACTGGTTTGCGGATGAGAGCAAGAGCGGCGGCGTGGCGCTCGACCTGCACATCCACGACACCGACATGGTCAACTTCCTGTTCGGCATGCCCAAGGCGGTCACGAGCACGGCGGCCTTTGACAAGAATGGCGCGATGCAGTACATCTCCACGCTGTATGACGTGGGCGGCGCCGCGGTCACGGCCGAGGGGAGCTGGTGCATGGCCGCGACCATGGGGTTTGAAGCCAGCTACGTGGTGACGTTCGAGAAGGCGGTGATGATTCTCGACGCCAAGCGCGAGAAGCCGCTCTGCGTCTATCCCGCCAAGGGCGACGCGTTCGTGCCGGCGCTGGCTGAGGGCGAAGGCTATGAATACGAGATCAAATGGTTCCTCGACGTGCTGAAAGGCAAGAAGGTGCCGTCCGTCATCACGGCCGAGCAGTCACGCGATTCGGTCAGGATCGTGGATGCGGAGAAACGGTCGGCCCGAAGCGGCAAGACCGTGCGGCTGGCGAAGTAACCGTGTGTGCAGCAGGCGGCTTGAGACGAAAGAAGGAGACGACGATATGAATCTGTGCGGAAACAAGTGGCCGATCGGCGTGTGTAGCTGGTCGTTTCAAAAGGGCGTTGACGAGATCGGGACCGCGATGGCGGCGATGGGGATCAATCACATCAACCTGGCTATTGCGCCGGCGCTGGGCCCCGATGGTGAAGCCTACCTGGAGGCGGTGCAGCGGCAGGGCTGGGTGATTACGGCCGGCATGATGAATTACGATTACGAGGATTACTCCACGCTGGAGACGATCAAGGTCACAGGCGGCATCGCGCCTGACGCGCATTGGCCGGCAAGCGGCGAGGCGTTCGCCAAGGCCGCGCAGATCACCGCCCGGCTGGGCTCATCCGCCATCATGATGCACGTGGGGTTCCTGGACCACGGCGACGCGGCCTATGCCAAGAAGTTTTATGACCGCGTACGCTATCTCGGCGATGCCGCCGGTGAGGCCGGTGTGACGCTCTTGATGGAAACCGGCCAGGAATCGGCCGAGGATTTGCAGCGTTTTGTTGAGACGCTCAACCACCCCAACGTCCTGCTGAATTTCGATCCGGCCAATCTCATCCTCTACAACAAGGATGAGCCGCTGTCCGCCTTCCCGCGCCTGGCACCGTGGGTGCGCCACATCCACATCAAGGATGCGATCCGCACGACCGAACCCGGCACGTGGGGCAGCGAGGTGGTGTGGGGCGCGGGCCAGGTCAACAGCTTCGCCTTCCTCGACACGCTGGCCGCGTGCGGGTATGAGGGTGCGGTGGTGGTCGAGCGCGAGGCCGGCAGCCAGCGCGTCACGGACATCGCGACCGCCGTACGCCGCCTGCGGGCTTACTGAGGGGAGGGGGCGCCGCCGGTCTGCGGCGGCGCGTCCGCGCCGTAGAAGTAGAGGGCGCCATAGCTCCACGTGGGCGCTTTGACGTCCGGGAAGTTGGCGCGGTCCATCGTCAGCAGCACGTAGCGGTGCGGGTAGCCGTCGGGCAACGGGACGACGCCGGCCCAGACGCGGCCGGCGGGTTTGGGCCAGTGCGGCTGGAAATCCATGCGGAGTTCCCCGAGCTCGGCGAGCGACGGATAGGCGTGCGCGCGCAGATTGCCGTGTCCGCCCATGAGCGCGAAAACCGTGTCGCCGATGCGCGAGAGGGTGGTGCCGGTGGCGTTCGCGCCGATCGGGTGGACAAGGGTCGTGAAGGCCCCGTCCCACGTGTCCGCCTCGTGAAGGCTGGCCGTGATGTTGCCTTTGCCGTCGATCAGGGTAAAGGTGCTGGTGAGCAGCCGCCATTTGCCGGCGGCGGCGTCGAAGTAGATGCTGGGGTCCTCGTGGCGGCCGGCCAACTGCGCGTTGGGGACGAGCGTGGCGCGCATGACGGAAAAGCCGCGTCTGGGATCTTTTGCGGCGCGTGCGCGGAAGAGCTGGCTTTCAGCGCGGCCCTCGCGGTTGGAACTGCCGCCGAAATCGCTGGAGACCGCCCGCCATTCGGCGGCGGTGCGGTCATAGAAAAGATGTGTGGCTACGGCATTGCGCAGGAGGCCGTCGCCGAAGTCAAAGGCGATGATGCCCTCGAAGCGCAGGTCGAACACCGAAGGATCGAGGCTGAAGACGCCCTGCGAGGGGTGGGCCAGCGCGATGCCGCGCATGGAGAAGGTGAACCAGAGGCGGCCGCCGTCCAGGACAGGCGAGAGATCCTCGTGGGTGACGGCGCGAATGTCCGCCTGACCCATGCCTGAGGAGAGATACGTCCGTGCGCCGGTGATGACGGCGCGCGTGCCGCCTTCGGCCCAGACATTGAAGGTGCAGGTGCGCGCGGTGTCGCGTCGCCTGAAATCGAGCGCGTCGCCGAAGTGCTGCCTGCCGGTTTTGACATGGGAGGGGGTGTCGTCGGTATGGCCATGGTAAACGGTGACGCCGTCTTTCTCGGTGAAAACCGCGATGTTGCGCCCTGAAAGTTGCGCGCGCAGCGTGAAGGGCGGCGCGGGGGGCGGGCCGCCGAGCCGCAGGTTGCGCGCGAGGACGGCGTTGGTCCAGACCCGCAGGAACACGCCTGCATCTTCCGCCGCCGCGCCGCAGGCGACAACCTGAACGCGGTCGCGCAGGCCGTGCCGCGCGAGGTCGATGCCGGCTTCGCCTTCGAGGCGCTCGAACGACACGTCGAAGGTGGCGAACGGATTGACGGCCCCGACATAGAAGCACGCGGGAGGCGCATCGGCCGCGCTCTCCAGCGTGAGCCGGCCTCGGTCGAGGCGAGGCGCGAACGCGGTGTCGCACACCGGCGTCGCGTTGGACGATGCCAGGAAGGCCGGGTGCATGGAGGAGAAGGCGATGGTTTCAGCCGGCGCGAACTCCGCCAGCAGGATACGCTGCGAGAAAACGAAGCGGCGCGAGGCGAGGCGCTGAAAATGCAGGCCAAGCACATCCTCCGCCGCGCAGGACGTCCACGCGCACGCCGCGATCCAGACCATTCCCACCCACCGGCATCCTGCACTCCGTTTCATGCGTCCTCCTGTTGATCGTTTGCCGTAACACATGTACGCGTCTGATTATCCGGGTTCCGCCGCGCTGAGTAAAGGACGTTTGACATTTGCGCGGCTGCTTTGACTTCCCGCCGGAATCCTGTATGATGCGGGCTATCTATCATGAAGCGGATACGGATCAAAGCAGTGCTGAGCGGTGTCGAGCCCGGCACACGCGTGACGGTCGCGGGCTGGGTGCGCACCCGCCGCGACTCGAAGGGGGGTTTCTCCTTCCTTGAAATCAACGACGGTTCCTGCCTGGCCAACCTGCAGGTGATCGCGCCGGCGGAGCTGGACAATTATGCCAACGATGTGCTCCGGCTGCATCCCGGCGCGTCCGTGGCGGTGGAGGGCACGCTGGAAGCCTCCGCGGGCGCGGGGCAGGCGGTCGAAGTCAAAGCGCACGCCGTGCGCGTCTTGGGGTTTGCGCCGCCTGTGGAATATCCGCTCGGCAAGCAGAAGATCGGGTTTGACCGGCTGCGCGAGCTGCCGCACCTGCGCGCGCGTACGAACAGCTTCGGGGCCGTGGCGCGCGTGCGGCATCTGCTGGCGAACGCGACGCACCGTTTCTTTCACGAGCGG